>NZ_JACFYJ010000189.1:0-5320 GCF_037126505.1 Paraburkholderia bengalensis | reverse complement strand
AAAAGCCTGCGCAGCAAAGACACCATCGCGGATGCCAGCGCAGAGGGCGAACACACATCAGAAAAGCCTGCGCAGCAAACACCGCCATCGCGGATGCCCACGCAAACGGCAAGCACACAACGGCAACGCCCGCGCCGCGTAGCCACTATCCCGGTTGCCCGCGCAAGGGCAAAAAACCCCACCCCGACGCGGGCATCGCCGCAAAACTAAAACTAAAACCAGAACCTACACGCCGCTCTTGGTCACGACGGGCACCCACACCCCGTTCTTCACCTGATACAGCGTCGATGCCGCGCTCTTCAACGCGCCCGTGCTGTCGAACGAGATCGTCCCCGTCACGCCCTCGAAGCTGATGCCCTTGAGCGTCGCGCGATACACGTTCGGGTCCGTCGATTTCGCCGTCTGCATCGCCTTGATCGCGGCCCACGCGGCGTCATAGCCGAACGGCGCATACGACAGAATGTCGTCGCCGAAGCGCTTCTTGAACTTCGCCGAGAAGTCCTTGCCGCCGGGCAGTTGAGCAAGCGGCCGGCCATACTCCCAGGCCATCGCGCCTTCGGCAGCGTCGCCCGCGAGCTTCACGAACTCGGGATCTTCGACGCCGCCGCCGCCCAGCAACTGCGCGGTCATGCCGAGCTGCTTCATCTTCTTCGCGATCGCGGCTGCCTGCGTGTCGAGACCGCCGAAGAAAATCAGATCGGCGTTCGTCGACTTGATCTTCGTCAGCTGCGTGCTGAAATCGACGGCCGAGTTGCTGGTGAACTCGCGCGCGACGATGTTGCCGCCTGCCGCCTTCACGGCCTTCTCGAACTCGTCCGCTTCGCCTTGGCCAAAGGCCGTGCGATCGTCGATGATCGCAATGCGCTTGGCCTTCGTCACCTGCACGGCATACGTGCCCGCATTACCGGCGTTTTGCGCGTCGGTGGAAATCACCATGAAGGTGTTCGCAAAGCCGCGACTCGTGATGGTGGGGTTCGTCGCGGCAGGATCGATCATCGGAATGCCCGCCTGCTCGTAGATCTGCGAAGCGGGAATCGTCGTGCCCGAATTGAAGTGGCCCACGATCACGGATACGTTCTGGTCCACCAGTTTCTGCGCGGCCTGCACGCCGATGCGCGGGTCGGCCTGATCGTCCTCGGATACGAGTTCGAAGCGCGCGACCTTGTCGCCGATCTTGATCTTCTGCGCGTTGGCTTCCTCGATGGCAAGCCGCACGCCGTTCTGCAGGTCCTTGCCGTATCCGGCGTTCGCGCCCGTCATCGGCGCGGCGAAGCCGATCTTCACGGGCACTTCGTCGGCGGCGAAACTGGCGACGGGCGCAACCGACAGCACAGCGCCCAACATTACGGCAAACGGTTTCAGCGTCTTGCAAAAGCTCATGGTTTCTCCTTACATCGGCAGACAGGGATGGGAAAAACAGCCGGCTCACAGTGCACGCCGTGCGCGCGAAAACGGATGAAAACGGACGAAAACGCACGACGTTGCCGGTCGGATTGCGCGATGCAGTGTTGTCGACAGGTCTCCTTGATGACGTACGCAAACCGTACACAAACAAAAACACGAACTAGCGTAAGGATCTTGCGGGCCGCGCGGCAATGATGGAAAACACCAAAGCCGATGCACGTCGCCACGACCTGCCGACGCACCGCGAACATCGCGCAACCCGCGTGCAGCAGCCGATCCGTGGCGCGAATATAGAAAGCCAATATGCGTGCGTCTTGGCAGTTCGCGGCATGTTGGATGCGCATTTCAGCACAGTGCGCGAAGCCGATTTGTTAAGCCTCGGCTGAGAAGATGTGCGCGCGGTGGCGGCGCTGGAGGCAAGCGCGCGCTGTGGTGTCGACGTGCGCGCGAGAGAGAAGGGTGCCGTGTTGCTTGCCGGGAGCGTTGAGCGTTCGGCATGCGCAGCGCTTCATGTCGAAGCTGCTGCGCGTATCGACGGTGTGGCCGTTCGAGGTCGACGTTATTGCTCTTACTGTTCTACTGCTCGCCCTGCATGCGCAGCAGTTCTTCGCGCAGACGCAGCAGCGGTTCCTTCACGTCGTCTTCGGCCCACGTGTCGAGGTCGTCGATCGCGCGCTGGCAGCCGTCGAGCACCACGTCGAGATCGACGGGCACGCCGTTCGCGAGCGCGAAGTGAATCGTTTCCGCGTACTGCTGGCATTCCTGCTCGCCATACGAGATGTCCAGGTTGTCGCCAATCACTTCGGCGATGTTGCTGCGCGCCTTGTCGTCGGGCGTGACCATGTCGATGATCCCGCGCGCGACGGCGGGCGAGTAGTAGAGCGCGATGTCGAGCCATTGCGCAGCGTCGAAATCCGCTTCGCCGAATTGCGACTCGAAGAACTCGATCGCTTCCTGCTCGTGCGTCTCTTCAGCATCGACGCTGATGCACATCTCTTCAAACTGTTCTTCGCGTTCGCTGCGGATCATGCCGTCCATCGATGCCTCTTCTCAGTGCCAGTCAAACCAGTGCCAATAAAAAATGCCGCGCGGTTTCGCGCGGCACGCATTATAGGACGTCAGGCTGACAGGCGCGGGGCGGGGGCGCCTGCGGCCGCTACGCCGACTCGACCACCCATGCATCGAACCAGTCGCGCGGCCGCGCGATATCGTCCTGCGCGGCGATGATCTCAAGTTCATAACGCCCGGCGTCCCACGTCGCGCGCACGACGGCGTTGACGGCGGCAATGGTGTGCTCGAACGCGCCGCGCACGGAGTCGCCGAGCAGCCAGCGCGCGACGAACACCGCGCTCGTCAGATCGCCGACACCCACCGGCTGGCGCGCGAACGGGTAGAGGGGACGCTGGCCCATCCATGCTTCGCGCTCGGTCACCACGAGCATGTTGAAGCGGTCGGCGAGACTGTTGCGATCGAGCAGATGCTTGACGAGCACCATCCTCGGCCCGCGCGTCATCAGTTCGCGGCACGCGGCGACGGCTTCTTCGACGGTTTCGATCTCGCGGCCCACGAGCCGCTGCAACTCGCTGTGATTGGGACACATCACGTCGGACACTTCCGGCATGGTGTCGACGAGAAACTTCTGGATGCCCGGCTCGACGCGGCAGCCCGTCGCCGTGCCCATCACGGGGTCGCAGATATAGCGCGCGTGGGGATTGGCGGCCTTCACGGCCCGCACGATTTCGATCACCGCCTGCGCCTGCTCGGGCGTGCCCAGATAGCCGGACAGCACGGCATCGCAGCGCGGCAGCATGCCGATCGCGCCGATTCCCTCGACGAGCGCGAACATCTGCGACGCGTCGATCGCGCTGCCTTCCCAATGCCCGTATTGCGTATGGTTCGAGAACTGCACCGTGTTGAGCGGCCACACATTCACGCCGAGGCGGCGCATCGGAAAAACGGAAGCGCTATTGCCTGCGTGCCCGAATACGACGTGCGACTGAATGCTCAGAACGTTTTTCATGTTGAACCGATACGGCGCAGCGACGGCGCCCGACGACTGCTGATTGGATGGGTGGACCGGGTATCGGCCGCTGGCCGGGCGGCGCGGTCGATACGCAATCCGGCTAGCCCGCGAGCCGTGTGCGCGCCCGCTGCTCCCGCACCGCTTTGGCGCAGTTCGCGGTGACGCGCAAGCCACACCCGCGTCACGCGCCGTTCATCAAAAGATACATGAGTTTTTGCGCTGCGGCGTCGGTCCGGCCCTGTCGTGTTGCATCGAACCATCAATTCGCGCGGCGGCGCATCACGCTGCCCGCGCGCTCAAACCAGTTCGCGATACAGCGCGAGGTAACGCTCGGCCGACGCGCCCCAGCCGAAGTTCTGGCCCATCGCGCGGCGTTGCGCCGCCTTCCAGTCGGTGCGCCGCGCATAGAGCGCGAACGCGCGGCGGATCGCCGCCGTCAGCGCCTCCGGCTCGAAGCGCTCGAATACGAAGCCCGTCGCGAGGTCGTCGGCGATGTTCTCGAGCGACGCGTCGACGACCGTGTCGGCCAGCCCGCCCACGCGATGCACGAGCGGCAGCGAGCCGTATGCAAGGGCGTAGAGCTGCGTGAGCCCGCACGGCTCGAAGCGCGACGGCACGGCGATCACGTCGCTGCCCGCGACGATCTGATGCGCGAGCGTCTCGTCGAAGCCAAGCTCCACAGCGACGCAGTCGGGGTGCGTCTGCGCCACGCGTTGCAGGCCGTTTTCGAGCGCGGGGTCGCCCGTGCCGAACACGACCAGCTGCCCGCCGCGCCGGATGATTTCAGGCAACGACGCGAGCAGCAGATCGAGGCCTTTCTGCTCGGTCAGCCGGCTGACCACGCCGAACAGCAGCGCGTCGCTCTTTTGCGCGAGATGGAAGCGCTCCTGTAGCGCCGCCTTGCAGGCGCGCTTGCCGGCAAGGCGCGTGTCGGTGTAGCGGGCGGCGACGAGCTGATCCGTCGACGGATTCCACACCGTGTAGTCGACGCCGTTCAGGATGCCCGACAGATCGTGCGAGCGCTGGCTCAGCAGGCCGTCGAGCCCGCCGCCTTGCGCGAGCGTCTGGATTTCGCGCGCGTAAGTGGGGCTCACCGTCGTGATGCGGTCGCTGTAGAAGAGGCCGGCTTTCAGGAACGACATCTGTCCGTAAAACTCGACGCCGCTCATGTGGAAGAAGTCGCTGGGCAGTCCTAGCTGACCGAACTGGTGCGCGGGAAAAATGCCCTGATACGCGAGGTTATGAATCGTGAAGACGGTGCGCGCGGACGGCTTGCCGCGTTCGCGCTCGGCGGCTTTCAGATAGGCGGGCGCGAGGCCTGCGTGCCAGTCGTGCGCGTGGACGATTTGCGGCGCCCATGCCGGGTCGAGCTGCTGCGCGAGCTGCGCGGCCGTCCAGCCGAGCATCGCGAAACGCTGCGCGTTGTCGCCGTAAGGCACGTGCTCGGCGTCGAGATAGGGATTGCCGCCGCGATCGTACAGCGATTGCGCGCGGATCACGTACACGACGAGACCGTTCGCGGCCAGCGTGCCACGCTCCAGCATGACGTTCGACGCGCCGAAGCGCTCGCCGATCCGCGCGACGGGCTGCAGGTCCGCCAGCCCGGCAAGCACGGCGGGAAAGCCCGGCAGCAGCACGCGGACGTCGGCGCCCAGCTCGATCAGCGCGGGCGGCAGCGCGCCCACGACATCGGCGAGACCGCCCGTTTTCAGAAGGGGATACAGCTCGCTTGCGACATGCAGCGCGCGGATCGTCATGGGTCTGATTCCTGTTCGCTAAGGTTGCCGTGGGTTGACAGCGTGCGCGCAAGTGCCGGCGCCCGCGCGCGGATGCGCGCCGCGCCTCGCCTGCCGCATTGCGTGCCGTCGGCGATTGGCGTGCTGGCCGGGCTCG
>NZ_JACFYJ010000188.1:0-5878 GCF_037126505.1 Paraburkholderia bengalensis | reverse complement strand
CGGCGAACCGGTGCAAGACGATCGACCGGTTCAGCAGAAACTCGCCGCCTGATAGCCCCTGCCTTAACGTTGCCCGTACACCACTCTTGACGTTAGCTCCCACCCTCGGGATTTATGTGCCAATGCTTTCCGCCGAACTCCCTGCCAATCACCATGATGCGCCGCGCGCTAGGATCCTTGGGACCGTTCACGAGAAACGGCGTAGAAAGCCCTCGCGTCTTCGCTACAGCGGGATCTAGGAAGGATGGGTGTGTCGTCGCCAGAATCTCGGCGTAGCGCGCTTCAAGTGTTTCGTCCATCGCGTCATCCAGTATTAGGGAATAGCTGAAGTGCACATTCCCTTCGTTCTTCTTGTCACGCCGCTGCGTAAGCAAGCGCGGCCGCCCCAGTCTGACTCGTCGATTGTCCAAGATTCCTTGACCGGTGTCGAATGACTGTTCATGGGCCGATCGTCGACTACTACGGGCAGTCGTCGGTCTGCGGCAGACGTGCACTAACCAAAGTCAACTCGAGATCAATCTTCGTCCTCGACCCAGAGATACCCTGACCGTAAGGCACCGATTACGATGACTCCCACATCGAACGTCGCGTTGGTAACGACAGCAGTTGTTGGTGAAGTACCGAGCTTGAGCGCCAAACTGTTCAAAAAACGTTCCCGTTGATTGTTCGGCCTGAGCAGCGGTCATTATCTCGACGCTGTACGCTTGGTCGCGATGCAGCACCCCGGCGATAAGAGAATGAGCGGTGCTCTCATCGATTTCGCGATAGCAGGAGTCGTCATCGCGCAACTCAAACGCTTTCGCTACAGTCCCGGGAGTTGGCGCCGAATACGGTAAAGCCCCGCAGCGAACTTCGCCGCAATCACGCAAGCGCTTGATGTCTTCGTTGATTCCCACGACAGTCCTCTTCGGTTCAGGGAAATTGTCGACGATCTGTATCTGGCTGTCGACTGACTGCTACTGGCCGGCGAACGAAACCGCTCGCGCGGTAGGGGGCTCCGACCCGGCGTTCGAGGTCTGGAGAGATCGGCTGCGCAGTTCCGTATGTTGGAGGTCGAGGCAATCCGCCTCGTTCTACAAACGGAGCTGCATCATGACCTCCAATCAACCGGGCGTCAGCCCATTGCGTCAGCGTATGACGGACGACATGCGCATGCGCCAGCTTTCTCCCAAGACCCAGGCGGGCTACCTGCGCATTGTGCGTGAATTCGCCCGATATCTTAAACGCTCACCCGACAAAGCGATGACGCTCGATTCCAGCGAGTTCATGCGCCGCTTCCTGCTCCATGTGTTGCCCGCCGGCTTCCATCGAATCCGCCACTATGGCTTGCTCGCCAATCCGGTGCGCCGCACAAACGTGGCCAGGATTCGTGCGCTGCTCGGCGTGGCACCCAGGCTCTGCCCGTTACTGCACGATGCAATCACCGCCGATCGACCGACTTTCTTCTGTCGCCATTGCGGCGCACCGATGCTCGTCATCGACATCCTGACGCGCACCGTACCGATTCGCGCACCACCAAAGGCAGCACAGCGATGAGCGCCTCGCGTCGATCTGCAGTTCAATCGTCGGCTTTGCGTCAGCGCGGCCGAAGAGTGGACGGTTGTGCCTTCGGTGTCATGCACGGTTGCCCAGCCGTATTCCGAACTCGACTTCGCGCGCGCCATCGCCTCTATTGCCGCATCCACGCATGTGCGCGCGCTCGCATCACCCGCCGCCGACCTGCAACACAGACCAGTCAGATTAATTAATCGCCATAGCGACGACCCTGGCCGCATCGGACCACTCCGTGGTTTCCTTCCTCGAGGTTTATTCAACGCCTGCCCGCACGCGTTATCCTTGACTTATGAGCTCGTGGTCGAGGGCAGGCGTCGAACAAACCTAAACGAACCCGGAAATCCGTGGGATGACAACGAACGGGCCGCCCGGACTGATCGCCGAGCTTCCCTGTTCGACCCCGCTCCCCCGTTAAGTTTTCCCCAGAGCGACCCTTTAACAGTCAGGAACGTTCGGATCAAAAAAGATGTCCACGCCAGATTTTTATACAGCAGACGCCACGGAACAGGGACGCCTTGTGCGGTGGCGCGCCGTCAACATCGACGGCGGCCGATCCGATCGTCCTGATCTCGCCGCTCCCTCCACCCGCCGACGCCGGCGGATCCTGCCTCCTGGCGAAGGAGCTTCGTATCAGAAACGGTGACGTAGGCCGACGGTGGCCTCCACCTGATTTGATGTCGACGCGGGGGAGCTCACGCCGTTGATCCAGGCGACACCGAGCGGATTGCCAGCGCGCGCGCTCACGCTCTGATAGGTGCTTTGGATATAGACGTCGGTGCGCTTCGAGAAGGCGTAGTCCGCGAGCGCGCTCACCTGATTCCAATGCGGAGCGCCGCTACCGGCATTTCCACCGGCGCGCGAGTAGGTGTACGCTGCCGCCAACATAACGGCCGGCGTCAGCGCAAACCGGATGTTTCCTTCATAGTTCTGGAAGTGGCTGTTGAAGCCGGTTAGGAACAGTTCGGTCAGGTTCGTCTGCGTATATACGAAGCCCGCGACCAACGGACCGAACGCATAGTTGAGGCCACCGCCCCACGTCTGCTGGCGGCTCGCGAGTGCACCGAGCGGCACCGAAGTCGGTGTCAGAAGGCCCGAGAGCGAGCTTCCAAGCGTATCCGTGACTGCGCCGTTAGTATTGAGCTGCGCCGGGGTGCGGGCCGAGTTGTTCAGGTGCAGATAGCCGGCGCCAAAGTTCAACGGCCCCCACACGTACGACATGCCGACGCTGTACGCACGATTGTTCGCGAAACCACCGGCCTGGTTCGAAAAGCCGTACAAGGCACCCAGTTTGAAGCCCGCGAAATCCGGACTTTGATATTTGACCGAATTGTTGATCTGGAACGAATCGTTCAGGTTGTCGACGTCGAAGAGATGAGCGAAGTGAGTCCCGCCATACTGTGTGCCGGTCAACGAGAGTGGCGCCAGGAAATCAACCATGTCGTCGGTTTGACGTCCCAAGGTCAGCGAGCCAAAGTCACGGCTGGATACGCCAACGTAGGCCAAGCGGTTGAATATCCGATTGGCAGACGACAACTGACCATTGTTCAGGTTGAAGCCGTTTTCGAGAGTGAAAATCGCCTGCAAGCCACCGCCCAGATCTTCCGCTCCGCGCAGGCCCCAGCGACTGTACTGGACGCCACCGCTGGTCATCTGCCAGTTGCTGTGACCACCCGCTCCGGTGCCGGTGATCTGGCTGTTGGTGTAAGTGAGGCCCGCGTCGATCAGGCCGTAAAGCGTCACGTTGCTTTGCGCCTGCGCGGCGCCGGCCAGCGTGGCCAGCGCGGTGCCTGCTATCAGGGTTTTCTTCATTCGTCACTCCAGGGTCGAAGACTGTTTCATTAAACGCTTCACGCTACCCCGTACCTGATTCCTCTCTGCGGAGAAGTTGCTGTCGCGTAAGACGATAATGGCAATCTGCGATCCGAAGCTATTGGCACGCGATTGCATGTCGCTCGATCGCAACAGTGCAGACGTGGAACTCCCGGTGTTGCGCGGGCATCGGAGCTCATTGTTCTGCGATCCGCTCTTTACGAACGGGCATTCGCATGTACAGGGTCGATGCGGTGGTTGTTTGCGATTCCGAGCCACGCGATTTGTTTGTTTCACCAAACGCAATGCCGACGGGCCCAGTCATCGACATTGAAACGGAGCACTCGTTCTGCGTTTTGCCCGTCTGCCGTAGAACGAAGGAAAACTGTCCCCGTTGCACCAGGAATTGTGTCAATGTCGGGCGCCCGGCTTATTGCTCGGTGAAATTCGCTGATTGTTCAGATGCTTACTGGCGAAGGAATTGTGTCACTGCTCGCGAACTGCTTGACGGAGCCGTCCATCGCAGCAAATCTGCGGAGCAGACATTGCTCCCCACGGACCCGCACTCGCAATAACCCGTGACTCGATACAGGATCGGTTCGCCGCTTGCCACCCCTGCCGTCATCCGAGGCAGCACTCAAGATAACGGCATGCAAATGCACGGCGGTGTTGCGGCTTCATCGGTTCCGCGTTTTCCGGCTTCCACGCGCCACCATGACCCGCATAGCAATTTGCACAATGAAACCGCGCTTCGAGAAGCTGGACGTTCACGCGATAGGGTGTTTCGCGACCGCAGCGCCAACACTTTGTTTCGAGCATGCGACGATGAGCCGGACACACGCTCAGCTTCTCGAGCTGGTGCACAACACTGTGATAGCCATGAGCAAGACAGGGCCGACAGTAACGAAACACGTCGCTATAGCGTCGCCGTCCGACCGCATCGATCAGGGCGACCTGCAGCGTTTCTACCGGCAAACCGAGACTCTCCTGCAGCCGCCTGACATCCACTGCCCCTCGTCGCGGAGCGATGCCTTGATAAGGATCGACGTCCAGCCCCATCAGCCGCGCTGCAACGACGCCCGACGGGGCGTTGGCCGTCTCGAACTTCCACAGCATCGAGATCAATGACTCATGCCGATAAAGCCAGCTCTTCCTGAACACGTAACCCAGGGCGGGAGTCAGCCTGCTCTCATCAAGCGTCAGAATCGGAAACGTCGGCTCACTCAGCAGCCCGGCGCTAAGAGGCGGCGACGAGGACGCGTCCGGTTGCATGGCGTGACTGGACATAACCGCAGTGCCTTACCGCATGGTCCCACAGGACCTGACCGGGGCAATAGCCCCGTGCGTCCCTCAATTCGCTGTACTTAGCACGATCTCGACCGCGCGCACGAAGGACTCCATCGGAATCTCAAGCTTCCCTCACCGTAGGCCACGTGCTCACATCGATTGACTGTAGCCGCGCATTGCGGCGACGCATGATATTGCCTCGACAACAACAAATTTCGTACGCAGGGACAGGAATTGGGTATGAAGCTCCGGCGCGCTCACCCTTCCCTCGCGCAATAGATTAAACAGGCTCGCCCGCACCAGCACGGGATCACCGGCCATAGCTGACGCTCGATGTCAGCAAGCCGCGTGGGCTGACCGAGGAGCCTCACAATCGATTCCGACAGCGAGCGCGCAAGGAGTCTGCGGTTAGCAACCAGGCCCGACAGCATGCTCCGCCAGTTGTCGATCCACACACGTGAGGCGACCAGCTCGGCCGACTCGACACGCCGGATGGACAATCCTCGCGTATCGAGCGTGTCGCCGGCTTTTGCTATCGCACCATCATAAGGCGTTGCCTCACTAAGGATAACTAATTCTTCACCGTCAGCATAACGCACAGAAGTCCGCAAGGAGTTGCTGTCCGCCAATGATTGCAAACCCGGTTCTTTCGCAAAACGCCTGTACCGTCGAGCTCGCCTCGAGCAGCACCCATTGCTGGAGCGCGACATGTCGATAGAGTGTCACTCGTCTTGCCAGCTCCAGGCTGAACGCTTCAAAACGATGCGCGCCGCGGGGACGGGCAAGCGCGAGAGGTCGCAGGTTTTGCAGAGAATTTGCCATAAGATCAATACCTTATGGACGGGATTCGAAGTCTAGTAGGTCGGTTGGCAATTTTCATTCGGACTTACGCGAATTGACACATTGCCTTCGCATCGGACTGCGAAGAAATGTGTCACCGCAGTCAGTCCGATCCTCTCGTTGCCCGACCGAAGGCAAATGAGGCCAGTGACACATTTCCTTCGATCTACGCCCTCGCCCCACGAAGCGACGCCGTTGCTGCTGCCAATCGGCAGCACGGCGGACGAGAGTGCGAAGAAGGCGGCGAGAGGCGCAGGCGGACGGACCTCAGACGGCAACCATACGGCACCGACCCGGCCGCTCACGCGGGCGGCTGTGCACACCATCGTCAAGGAGGTGTTTGCGCGTGCCGCCGGGCGGCTACGCGAGCGTGGCATCGAACACGCTG
>NZ_JACFYJ010000187.1:0-6208 GCF_037126505.1 Paraburkholderia bengalensis | reverse complement strand
TCGGGCTGCGCCGCATGTCACGGAATACGCCTCGCTCCCATGCGCGCCGCGGGCAACACGAATTAACCATGGATGTCATCGTCATTGGCGGCGGGATTGAACACCGCCACGCGGATGCCAGCGAAAAAATGGCCTGCGCAGCAAACACCGCCCGGAGATGCCAACGAAAAAACGGCCTGCGCAGCAAACATCGCCTCGCGGATGCCGCGAAAAAACGGCCTGCGCAGCAGAGGCAAATGGCGGATGCCACCCAAAAAAGCCGTCGCAGACAAAACAACAACACCAACACCAACTACAAAAACCCACCCGCCACGCGACCCATCTGCTGGATCCCGTTCTCAAACGCACGCGCAAAGAACGGCATCATGTTCGGCAGCAGCAGTTGAATCAACAGCAAACCCGTAATGACGGTCAGCGGCAATCCCACCTGAAACACGCCGATCTGCGGCGCAGCCCGATTCAGAATCCCGAGTGCAAGATTGGTGATCAACAGCGCCGTCACGATGGGCAGCGCCAGCATCAGACCGCCGCTGATCACGGTGCTGCCCCAGCCCGCCAGCACACGCCAGCCGTTCGCGCCCAGCACGTTCGCCGAAACAGGCAGCGACTGGAAGGTCTGGATCAACGCCGACAACATCTGCAGGTGACCGTCGAAAGCAAGAAACGCAAGCACGGCAATCATGTACATGTAGCGCGACATCACGTCCGTCGAGCCCGACGCGTGCGGATCGAAAAACGTCGCGAAGCCGAGACCCATGCTCATGCCCATGATGTCGCCCGCTGCCTGCACGGCGCCGAATACGACCTGCATCGTGAAGCCGAGCGCGGCGCCGATCAGGAACTGGTTGACGATGATCCAGATGCCCGGCGCGGAAAACACCGTGACCTGCGGCAAGGCGCCGATCGTCGGCGCGACGATGATCGTGATGAACGCCGACAGGCCGACCTTGACGCGTATCGGCAGCGACTTGTCGCTGAAGGCGGGCGCGGTCGCCACCAACGCAAGTACCCGCACGAACGGCCACAGGAACGCGGTGAGCCAGACGTTCAGCTGCTCGTAAGTGACGGAAAACATCGCGCGCCGAAAGAGAGAGAAAGAAACGCGCTCAGTTAGCGAGCGTCGGAATGCTGGTGAACATGTGGCGCATGTAGTCGAGCATTTTCGCGAGCATCCACGGCCCGATCAGCACCAGCGTCACGGCAATCGCGAACAGCTTCGGAATGAACGACAGCGTCGCTTCGTTGATCTGCGTCGCGGCCTGGAACAGGCTCACGATCAGACCGACCACGAGCCCCACGAAGAGCGGCGGCGCGGCCAGCAGCAAGGCGACGTACATCGCTTCGTGCGCAAGGGTGGTGACGGTTTCCGGCGTCATGATGCAACTCTCCCGGTGTCGTGGACGTTAAGCGTGGACATTGAGCGTGGACATTGAGCGCGGACGTCAAACGAAGCTCTGCGCAAGCGAGCCGATGACCAGCTGCCAGCCGTCGACGAGCACGAACAGCATCAGCTTGAACGGCAGCGAAATGGTCGCGGGCGAAATCATCATCATACCCATCGACATCAGCACGCTCGCCACCACCATGTCGATGATCACGAACGGAATGAACACGGTAAAGCCGATCTGAAAGCCCGTCTTCAGTTCGCTCGTCACGAACGACGGCACCAGCAGCGACAGCGGCACGTCTTCCGGACCCTGCATCGGCGCGGCGTGCGAAATGCGCGCGAACAGGGCGAGGTCGCTCTCGCGGGTCTGCTTCAGCATGAACGCCTTGAACGGCGCGACGCCGCGCTTCACGGCTTCGTCCATCTGGATCGTGCCTTCGGAAAACGGCTTGTAGCCGTCGGTATACGCCTTGTCGAGCACGGGCGACATCACGAACAGCGTGAGGAACAGCGCAAGGCCGACCAGCACCTGGTTCGTCGGCGTGGTCGGCGTGCCGATCGCCTGACGCAGCAGCGACAACACGATGATGATGCGCGTGAAGCTCGTCATCATCAGCACCATCGCGGGCAGGAACGACAGCATCGTGAGCAGCAGCATCGTCTGCACGCTCAGCGAGTACGTCGTGCCGCCGTTCGGCCCGGGGCTCGTGTTGAAGGCGGGCAGGCCGTTGGCCTGTGCGTGCGAAAGCGTCGGCAGCGCGAACAGCAGCGCGGGCACGGCGATCGGCGCAAGCAGCGCGGCGCCCTTCAGGATGTGCTTTTTCATCGAAGCGGGGGAGCGCGTCGAAGCCGCGCAAGGGGCGTGGGTCGTCACAGCGCAGCTGCGCTGCGCGTCAGATCGGTGGTGCTGCATTACTGTTCTCCGCCTTGGCGTCGCTGAAAGCGCTTGCCTGCTTCGTGTTTGAGCGCGTCGCGAAAGCGTTGTCCGAAAGTGCCGCTCATCTGGACGGGGCCGCCAGCACTCGATGCGCCGGATGCCGGAAAGGCCGTGTTGGTGGAAAGATGCGCGCCCGTGGCCGAGCCGGCGGGCATCGTATGCAGCAGGCGCACGTTGCCAGGCGCCGCGCCGAGCACGAGCCAGGTGTCGCCGATTTCGACGACGGCCACGCGCTCCTTGCCGCCGAGCGACGTGCCGCCGACCGTCTTCACGATGCCGCCGCGCCCGCCCGGCTGCAGATTGAAGCGGCGCGCGAGCCACGCGAACGCGAACACGAGGCCGATCACCACGGCGAGTCCGACGATCGTCTGCAACACCGCGCCGACGCCGAGCGCCGGCACCGCTGTTCCCGCGCCGACGCTCGAGGCGATCTTCGCGGCGTTGTTGACGGCGTTCATGTCGGCGGCGCGCGCGGCGTTCGGCGCGATGCCGGCCAGTGCGACGCATGCCAGCGCGAGCGCCGACGCAAAGCCCGACGCGAAGTCCGACGCGAAGTCCGACGTAAAGCCCGACATAAAGCGGAACGTGAAGCGGGCGCGGCGCGCGAGCGGCTGGCCGCTCTCGTGGGACGCGGCCCGGGTCACTGCGTGTTTCATCGGTTCAGTTTCCGGATACGCTCGGACGGCGTGATGATGTCGGTCAGACGGATACCGAACTTGTCGTTCACGACCACCACTTCGCCTTGCGCGATCAGGCAGCCGTTGACGAGCACGTCCATCGGCTCGCCCGCGAGGCCGTCCAGCTCGACGACGGAACCTTGCGCGAGTTGCAGCAGGTTGCGGATCGCGATCTTCGTGCGGCCCAGCTCGACGGTCATCTGGACGGGAATGTCCAGGATCATGTCGATGTCGTTGCGCGTCGTGCTCGGCTCCACTTTCGACAGCGGCTGGAACACGCCCGCCGTCGTCGCGCTCACCGACGTGTTGTTGTTCTGCTCCGCCAGCGCGCTCGCCCAGTCATCGAGCGCTGCTTCTTCGGCGCCTGCGCCCGGCAGCGGATCGCTGACCTTGGAGTCTTCCGGCATGTCCATCTCGGGTGTCGAGTTCAGCTCAGTCATATCCCGCTTCCTTCATCTGTTCCGCTGCGCTGATCATCTTTTGCACGCGCAGTGCGTATTGACTATTGAAAATTCCGTAGCCGCATTCCATCACCGGCACGCCGTCGACTTTCGCCGTGATGTGCTCGGGAATGTTGATGGGCAGCACGTCGCCCGCCTTCATGTTGAGAATCTGCTGGAACGTCACGGGAATCTGCGCGAGATCCGCCGTCAGTTCCACTTCCGCTGCCTGCACCTGCTGCGACAGCACGCGCACCCAGCGGCGGTCCACTTCGAGCGCTTCGCCCTGGATCGGCGAGGACAGCACGTCGCGGATTGGCTCGATCATCGAGTACGGCATGCAGATGTGCAGCGTGCCGCCCGTCGGGCCGAATTCGATCGAAAACTGCGTGACGATCACGATTTCGTTCGGCGTGGCAACGTTTGCGAACTGCGTGTGCATTTCCGAGCGCACGTATTCGAACTGCAACGGCCGCACGCTTTTCCATGCCGTCGTGTAGTGCTCGAACACGAGGCCGAGCAGCTTGCTGATGATGCGCTGTTCCGTCTGCGTGAAGTCGCGGCCTTCGACGCGCGTATGAAAGCGCCCGTCGCCGCCGAACAGGTTGTCGACCACGAAGAACACGAGGTTCGGGTCGAACACGAACAGCGACGTGCCGCGCAGCGGCTTCACGTGGACGAGGTTCAGGTTCGTCGGGATCGGCAGGTTGCGCGTGAACTCGCTGTACTTCTGCACCTTCACCGGGCCGACGGAAATTTCCGCCGTGCGCCGCATGAAGTTGAAGATGCCGACGCGCAACAGACGCGCGAAGCGGTCGTTGATGATTTCGAGGCCTGGCATCCGGCCGCGAACGATGCGTTCCTGCGTCGCAATGTTGTAGGGGCGAACACCGGAGCGGTCGGACTCGCCGGATTGCGAGTCGGATTCGCCCGTGACGCCCTTGAGGAGGGCATCGACCTCCTCCTGGGACATGAACTCTTCGTGGCCCATTCCTATTCCTCGTGCGTCCCTTCGCGATTGATGGCGCGGTTGAAGATCAAATCAGTCAGCGCAGCGCGCTGTTACTGGACGACGAATTCGGTGAACAACACGTCCGAGACGTGCACCGGCTGAGCGTTTGCCTCGGTGGGCTCTTCGATCAGCTTTTCGAGTTCCGTGGCGAGCGCCTTCTTGCCGTCGAGCGTCGCGAGTTCCTCGGGATGCTTGTTCGACAGCGCGAGCAGCACGCGGCTGCGGACTTCGGGCATGTGTTCCGTCAGATGCTCCTGCACTTTCGGGTCGGCGAGCTTCAGCGTCAGACCGATGCGCAGATAGTGCTGCTGGCCGTCGTCGGACTGCAGGTTCACCGTCATCGATTCGAGCGGGAAGAAGATCGGCGCGGGCGCGGGAGCGGGCGCTGCTGCCGTCGCGGGCGCGGGCGCGCGCTTCGACATGAAGAACCAGACGCCTGCGCCGGCGGCGCCCGCCGCGACCAGGACGATCAGCAGGATCACCACAATGCGCTTGACGAGCCCCGGAGAGGAGGGCTTCGCGTTGACTTGCTGGTTTGCGGTCGTGGTTGCCATGAAATGATTGCCTCAATGCTGTAGGTGAATTTTCAGGTGTCGGACGATGCTGCGATGTGTCGAAAAGAAGGGAAATTCAGGGTTAGCTCGATTGTTTAACGCTGCGCTGGCTTTTTCGTTTTTCGTGCTGGTTTTGGTTTTTGCCCTGTTATCCGCTGGTTTTACGCGCTGGCATCCGCGTCATGTTTTCGTTCTTCATGCGTTGCCCCTGTGCGGGGCGGCACCTACTTTTGTTTGTCCCCCAAGGGGACTTCCTTCGGGGCGCAGCCGCAAAGAAAAGTAGGCAAAAGAAAGCGGCTCACACCGAGCCTCTTGACTATCGTGAGCAAACCTCGACGGCCGCGTGTGCGGGAAACTCTGGTAGGCCTTCATGCCGCGCACGCTTGCACTTTGGACCTGGTCCGAAGTGGGGTATATCGGGCGCGACGGACTACACATAGTTTGCCGCTGCTTGGGCTGTCTATATTCCTTTGCGATGGTCAAGCGGCTCGGTGTGAGCCGCTTTCTTTGGTTACTTTCTTTGCGGCGGCAAAGAAAGTAACTGCCGCCCCGCACAGGGGCAACGCTAAAAAACGGACAACGCAGAGCGGATGCCACCGCCAAGGCAAAACTACACAAAAATCAGGCAAACGTATCGACAAGCCCAACAGTGCGCCGCACAGGCACATTCACACCCATCGCGCCGCTGTCAGCGACATCGATCCCCGCATCGACGCCGCGGCTGCCACTGCCGCCCGAACGGGGGCGGCCACCCTCGTCCTGTCCCTGCTGGCTGCTCTGCCGCGCAAAGCCGTCGCTGACGCTCGCACTTCCCAATCCGATACCGCCTTGCTCCATCGCCTCGCGCAGCTTCGGCAGCGCGGCTTCGACCGCGTCGCGCACCTGCTGATGCTGCGAAACGAAAAGAGCATGTGCATGGTTATCGGCAACCTGCAGGACGACCTGTAGCGGGCCGAGATCGCGCGGATTGAGCGTGAGTTCCGCCGTCTGCTGATGCGCGTTGGTAAGGAACACGACCTTCTGGCTGAACGCGTCTTCCCAGTCGGACGCGCCGACCTGCGGCGCGATCGCGTTCGCCATCGCGGCCGTAGAGGGACCGGACGTCTGCGCCGCCACCGACGATGCGCTCGCCGATGCCGCCGCCGCTGCCGCCTGGGTCGCGGCCAACGCGGCGTTCACGCCGCCCGTCGCGGCGGGCAGG
>NZ_JACFYJ010000186.1:0-6216 GCF_037126505.1 Paraburkholderia bengalensis | reverse complement strand
CGGGATTTCGCACCAGCGACCGGCTGGCAAAAGTATTCCGTCGATTCATCGGCCAGTCACCAACCGAGGTGAGACGACGGGTATGAGTACAGGACTCGCTTGCGCCGTTCCTGAATGGCGAGGCGATGCGAGACCGTCCGGCTTTTCGGCCCGACACCCGATTCGAAGAGTGGGCCGCCCACACATGACAGGCAGTCAATGTGTGAGCCTTGCAATCAGTGCCACGATCTGCCCGGTCCCGCGGCCTTTTTGCAGATAGCCGTCAAATTCATCGTCAACGATTTTCCGCCGAACCTCGGATTCGTCCAGCGCCGTATGCGCAACGATGAGGGTGTTCGCTGTGTGAGGAGCCTGTCGCAGCGCGCGGGCAGCCTCGTACCCGTCGCACTCCGGCATCGAAATATCCATGAGCACGATATGCGGCAACCATGTAGTCCCGAGCGCGATGGCATCCCGTCCGCCGTACACAGCCTGGCAATCGATGTCGTGCAGCGACAGGTAGACGGTCAGCGCGTCGGCACCGTCCCGGTTATCGTCAACGATCAAGACGCGCAGTCTGACGCCTCCGAGAGCGACGCGCCGCTCGGTCCACGGACGGGGTGTCGAATAAAAGCGTAAAGGCGGCATGGCGATTCTGGTCGAAATGTCCTTTCCCACGAGCGCATGATCGGTGCCCGGCAAGGGGCGGATCGCTCGATTACGCCTGTGCGGATTGTACCGCTCACTGCCTACGGCGCGGCAGCCGCACCACAAATACCGTCTCTGCCTGATCGGAGCGTGCTTCGATCGCGCCATCATGGGCCTTCGCGATCTCGCTCGCTATGTAAAGGCCCAGCCCGAGGCCAACAGCCCGAGGCCACCCTTGCCGTCGCTGTCATCCCCATGATGCAAACCACGCTGGAGCGGATCGAAAATACGCTCCAGCGTCACGTCATCGATGGCCGGCCCGCTGTTGCGGACTTCAAAACGTACTCCCGTGCCGGCCTCCGCGAGTGCGACGCCGATCGGCGTATCCGCCGCCCCATGCGCGATGGCGTTTGACACGAGGTTGCCTAGCAACTGCTGCAGACGCGGGCCATCCCAGATGCCCTTCAGATTGCCCGTGGCTTCCAGATTGATCTGGCGTGCTGGATGTGCTGTGCGCAACTGGTCAACCAGATCGGCGAACACCTCGGCCAGATCGACCTCCCGGGGATCGATATTGATACCCAGTCCCAGCCTGGCCCGATTGAAATCACACAGATCATCCAGAAGGTTCTGCATGCGCGCACCGCTTCTTATCAGTCTGGCGGCCGCCTCCGAAACGTGGTCCCCGGCATTCAGGGCGGCAAGCGATGACGCTGTCATCTGGATGGTCTGCAGCGGGCTGCGCATGTCATGGCCCAGCATTCCCAGCAACAGATTGCGGGCCTGTTCGACCTGCTCATTGAAAAAGCCAATCGATTCCGCCAGTGCCTGATCGATGGCCTCGTTAAACCGGATCATGTCTTCCAGATCGGGAGAGTCGGGCGAACACGTCTCGATCCATAGGTGCAACACACTTGCACGCAGCGCGCGGTATTCAGCCGCCAACTGGTTGATGTTGAAACCGCGGCGCGCGCGAAGAACGGCATGCGTCTGTGCGGCCGTCTCCGGAGCATCGAGTGAGCGGTGGGCACGCCCCTGCGATTTTTCGCGTTGCTCATCCCTGGATTGCGGCGTCGTGATGTCTCTGGCCACCGCCTGCAAAATCTGACGCGCGTGATCGCGTAACGCGAGCGGGTCCATACGGGCTGCTGCAGGCAGCAAGGTGGTTGCAAAGGCTTCCCACTGCGCCAGGATCGGCTCCATGTCCTGCATGATGAACTCGGCTAGTCGCATGTTCGCTCTTCAGATGAAAGGAAGGCACCAATAGTACAGGCACCTGATGACGGTCAACGCGCCACGTGAGTCGCAGGCGGTTTCGAAAAGATCTACCGGCGCGCTTACTGCCGACGGCGCTGACGTGGCAGCGCCGGAGCCTCGACGTTCGATGCATTGGCGGCGAAAAAAATGGGTCGGACCACCATGCACGACGACTTACAATCGCCACACGGTCAATCCGAAGGAGTGACGCATGTACTTGGGTCACCAGGGCGTCGCGATCCAGCCGTCCGTCTCGAGAGCCGGTAACACATTCGTCGCCCGGGTTTCGATCTTCGAAGAGGCTGGCGAAATGACCTTTCTGGGCGAATTCGGCCAGTTCGCCAACCGTGAGTCGGCACTGGCGTCCGTGCGTTGCAGCACCGTATTCGCCGGGAATGGGCCGTTGCCCGAATCTCCGGTCCGGTATCTCGCCCGCTCGTGCGCAGACGGCCGGGTCGGACAATGCATGGCGCGGCCGGACGGAACGGCGCGAAAAAGTCCCGCCTGGTCCTGTTGTGAGCGTGCACCGGACGTCACTGCCAGGCGGGGTTGCGAGGGGAAAATCCGGGAGTAGTCACCCCCGGTCTTCAGAGTAGTGGATGTTCGGAGAAGATCAACTACTCCCGGCTGGTGGTGTTCCGGGGACCTCCTGCTGCCTGCGCGAGTGTTCAAGCGTTCCAACGCTCATCCGGCCGACGGAGGCCATCGGCCGTTCTACGGCGCTGTGGGCCGCCGCCCGGTATGGCTGCGAGAGGCGCTGAAAGCAGTTACCGACGTAACACTTCCGCCAGGTCTTCAAGCGACGGTGGCTTGACGAGGTAGCCGTCGAAGGCGCACTGATTCTCGTTGTGCTCGTCCGGCGTCGCGCATCCTGTGAGCGCGACCAGCCGGGTTGCACTGCACGCGGCCTGTTGGCGCAGCCGTAGTGCGAGCTTGATGCCGTCCATGCCCGGCATGTGGAGATCGATGAGCGCAACGTCCGGCGTAAATGACTCGATAATGGACAAGGCTTCCTCACCGCTCTGCGCGCGCCTGACATCGTGCCCGTCCAGCGCGAGCAGCATTGCCAGTGCTTCAGTTGCGTCCGCGTCATCGTCCACGAGTAGAACGCGCGCTGGCAGGACGGCGTTGGCCGCACAGTCTGCCCGTCTGACGGGATCCCGGGTAACGATAGGGAGCCGTAGCGTCACTTCGGTGCCTTTGCCCTCGCCCTCGCTGACAACGTTGACTTCTCCCCGGTGAGCATTGACCAGGTATCTGACAATCGACAGGCCGAGCCCAAGACCACTTTCGGATCGCCCGCATCCGGAAGGTGCCTGGGAGAAAAGATCGAAGACGTTGGGCAGCAGCGTAGGCGCAATACCTATGCCGTTGTCCTTCACTGAAATCATCGCATCCAGCGGCGTCGACCCGTCTTGCGGAATAATTGTGGAATCCGGTGCGTCCACGCGCAGCTCGATCTCGCCCCCCACCGGCGTGTATTTCACCGCGTTCATCAACAGGTTCGTTAACACCTGAGTCAGTCGCGCCGCATCAGCGAATACCGTCACACTGTGCGGCGGTAGAATCACGTGCAGCTGATGTCGGCGGTTTCCGGCCTCTAAGCTCACCGAAGCGATCGCGTCCCGGACGATATCACCCAGCAGGCAATGGTCGGGGTGAACGGAAAGACTCCCGTGCCGAACGCGGGATGCATCAAGCAGATCGCTCACAAGCCGTTTGAGTTGCTGAACCTGTCGGTTCGCGACGGCCAGCGCGGACAGGACGGCCCCATTTCCGGCCGCGAGCCGTTGCGCGGCCTCCAGTGCATTGTCAATCGGACCCAGTGGTCCTCGCAGCTCGTGGCCCAGCGTGGCGATGAACCGGTCTTTGGCAGTCTCCGCTTTGGAGAGCGTGTTATTCGCCGCCTCGGCCTGCGCGGCACGCCCTTCAGCGTCCGCGCGCGCGGAGGTTGCGGTTAGCGCGGCGCATGCGAAGTGCGCGAGGCCGGTCAGAATGCGACGGTGCTCGCTACCAAAGCATCGCACCCGTTCGTGAGACATGACCCAGAGTGCACCCAGTGGCCCGGTGGCCCCAGGTACGGGCACAACCAGCTCTTCGGCAATCTCCGGCGCCACCTCTGCCAGACAGGCAAACTTTCGCTTGGGAAACGGGAATAGCTGGGGAACCCCGAGCTGGATCGTTACACCGCCGGGACTCTGATCGTAAGGGATCGTGTGTCCGACCATGCCCGCGCATCGGCCAGAGACTACGACCCATCGCAAGGCGGCCATACCGCTCGCATCGCCCACGCGAAGACTGACGCCCGAACTGTCTGCATCGCATAGTCTAATTGCAGTGTCTGACAGCTGCTGGAGCATTGCAGCGTCCGACATACACAGTGAACGAGCCAGAGCAGGAAGTGCCTCGTATTCGCTGGCAACGTCCGTGCTAGGTCTTATCGACCGGGCCTCCCGCTGAGCGGTGACTGGCCCACCTGCGATGTTCGTCCCGCCATCTGGCGGCAGTGTCGGTAGCCCGGACATATTCGAAACGTCTCCTGGGAAGTGACCAAGCCTTCGCGAAGTTCTTTCTCATTCTAGATGCGTCGGTAGAAATTGCAGCACCCGATACTGTATTTTTTATGAGGGGCCGGTTTGTTTGGCCAATGAAGACCCCGCGCGGCATGCATCGCACGCGGTCGCCGCGAGAGAAGGGTTCGGCCGCGGGTTACGCATCGGCCGCGGGAGCGGCGGCCGCCGCATTTCCCGGGCCGGCAGACGTGTTGAGCCATTGCGCTGCCTGCGCCACCTTCGAAGTGGCTTCGCTGACCCGGTCGCTCAATGCAGCCCGCAGGCGCGAGTCGTCGGCGGCAGTTGAATCGAGCAGACGCCTGGCAAGCTCGGCTTCTTCAGTGAGCAGACCATACAGCCTGGCGATCGCCTTTTCTCGGGCCCGCGCCTGCTGCTCGAGCAGACACCGGGCCGTAAATGCATGCCCGGCGCGGCATCTGAAGCGTATCACCCGGTGGTCTCGTACTTCGAAAAGCGCACTGCTGCAATCGGGACAGCTCAACCCGGAAGCCGCGCTAAGTTTCGCAAACTGCGACCAGTCGGCCAGGTTCAACTCGCCCGCCGCCATGCGTGTTTCGACTTCGATAAGCGGATTTGCATTTGGAAGCTGCGAGCCGACGTCGTCGCTCGCCAGATTTACGAGAATCGCGCCCATTTCCGACAACGTGCAGCAATGGTCGACGCAAACGTGAGCGTGCGCGCTCCGAGGCATCGACGGAGCGACGGCTTCGGCATGATCCTGCACTATTGCAATGCCACCGCGGTCCTTGACGGCCATGAGACCGGCCGTACCGTCGTCCAAGTGTCCCGTCAGGATCACACCTACGACCGCCGCCCCGTATGAGCTCGCGGCGGACCTGAATAGTGGATCGACAGCGGGACGAACGTGATTCTCTCGCGGTCCCCGCGAAAGGCAGACGTATCCGGGTTGAACGAGCATATGCATGTCCGGAGGCGCCACGTAGACCTTGCCGCTCCGGATCATCTCCATGTTCCGTGGGTGTACCGCTGGCAAACATCCCGCCCTGCCAAGGATGCGCGGTAACCCGCCCAGGCTACTGGCATTGATGTGCTGTGCGACAAACACCGGTGCGGGGAAATTGGCGGGCAGCTGTGCAATCAAGGCTGAGATGGCCGCGATCCCACCTTCCGATGCGCCGATTACAAAAATACGTCCCGTCATGATTCGCCCCAGACTTAGCGATCGTAGCGAACATCATCCGGTCGAAGCCGGTCACGGCATTGACATGTGTCAAGGTTCATGCGACAGGCAGCTCTCTGTCCTATGGAGGAAGTCGGACGCGTGGTTTTGTTCACGGATGACAGGCGCGTACAAGGACGAGTTTCTTCACACGCTTCTTCTCGTTACAGATCTATTCGAGGGATCGAGTTCCTGCTTTCTGATCCGCAAATTCCTCATCGTCCCAACGCGACGTCTGAACGAACGCGAACCTTGGGTATAACCGCCTACCCTGGCTATTCGCAACGCTCACGATATCGGCTTGCGTACAACAGACCGATGAATCTTCATGCACTCCTGATTTCAAATGGGATAGCGTGTAGCAAATCGGAAGTATTCCGCCCCAGTCGCGCCTTCAATTGCAAATGGAAGCGTTTGATTGGCTGCTATGTGGCTGGTAGCGGTCCGCCACTCTCGACGTGCGTGACTGTCTGCTGTGGGTCCAGCCTGTGTGAAAACGCATTGATCGCCTAAACTAAATCAACGCGCTGAGACCGGGTGACTCATGAAGCGATTCGTTGAAGGCGATGACCGCAAGCA
>NZ_JACFYJ010000185.1:0-6438 GCF_037126505.1 Paraburkholderia bengalensis | reverse complement strand
TGAAGGGTGAGTAAGCAGGGAGAGGGCAGATAAGATCGCATTGCAGCGGATCATCGGACAACATCATGCAGATCATTACAGCAGAAGAAGCGGCCTCGCAGCCCGCGGCCGCGCCCGCAATCGTTACACCTGCGGTCGCGCCGCAGGCCGCGAGCGAGTCCGCACCCGCTGCCGCCGCGCCGAAGGCATCCGAGGGCGACCGCAAGGCGCGTCCGGCGGCTGCCGCGAACGCGGGCGAAGGCAGCTCGATCCGGGTGGGCGTCGAAAAGGTCGACCAGCTGATCAACCTGGTCGGCGAACTGGTGATCACGCAGGCGATGCTCGCCGAGACCACCAGCACGTTCGACCCCGCGCTGCACGATCGCCTCTTCAACGGCATGGCGCAGCTCGAGCGCAACGCGCGCGATCTGCAGGAAGCCGTGATGTCGATCCGCATGATGCCGATGGATTACGTCTTCAGCCGCTTCCCGCGTCTCGTGCGCGATCTGGCGGCGAAGCTCGGCAAGCAGGTTGAACTCGTCACCTTCGGTCAGGCGACCGAACTCGACAAGAGCCTGATTGAGCGCATCATCGATCCGCTCACGCACCTCGTGCGCAACAGCCTCGACCACGGCATCGAAACGGTCGAAGCGCGCAAGGCGGCGGGCAAGGATTCGACGGGCCAACTGGTGCTGTCGGCGGCGCATCACGGCGGCAACATCGTGATCGAAGTCAGTGACGACGGCGCGGGCCTGCGCCGCGACAAGATTCTCGCGAAGGCGGCCAAGCAGGGCATGACCGTCAGCGACACGATGACGGACGAAGAAGTCTGGAACCTGATCTTCCTGCCGGGCTTCTCGACGGCCGAGCAGGTGACGGACGTGTCGGGCCGCGGCGTCGGCATGGATGTGGTCAAGCGCAATATCCAGTCGATGGGCGGTCACGTCGAAATCACGTCGCACGCGGGCAAAGGCAGCACGACGCGCATCGTTCTGCCGCTCACGCTGGCGATTCTCGATGGCATGTCGGTCAAGGTGGGCAGCGAGATTTTCATCCTGCCGCTGAACTTCGTGATGGAGTCGCTGCAGCCGCGCGCCGACGACATCTACACCGTGGCCAACGGCGAGCGCGTCGTGCGCGTGCGCGGCGAATATCTGCCGCTGGTCGCGCTGCACGAGGTGTTCTCCGTCGAGGACGCACGCACCGATCCGACGCAAGGCATCGTCACGATCATGCAGACGGAAGGACGGCGCTTCGCGATGCTGATCGACGAACTGGTCGGCCAGCAGCAGGTGGTGGTGAAGAACCTCGAAACGAATTACCGCAAGGTACACGGCATTTCCGCCGCGACCATTCTCGGCGACGGCAGCGTCGCGCTGATCGTGGACGTGGCGGCGCTGAACCGCGAGACGCGGGCGTCGCATGGTGCGTCGCTCGCGCTCGCCTGAAACTGAAACTCAACTCATATCCCAACCGTTTTGGGGGCTAACGTGGCAGAAGTCCAATCCATCAATTCGAACGGCGTGGCCGGTTCGGGCGGCCGCCGCGACGCGCAAGCCGATGCGAGCGGTCAGGAATTCCTGATCTTCACGCTCGGCGCAGAAGAGTACGGCATCGACATCCTGAAGGTGCAGGAAATCCGCGGCTACGAGAGCGTGACGCGCATCGCGAACGCGCCGGAGTTCATCAAGGGTGTGATCAACCTGCGCGGCATCATCGTGCCGATCGTCGACATGCGCATCAAGTTCCACCTCGGCCGGGTCGAGTACGACCATCAGACGGTGGTGATCATCCTGAACGTCGCGGGCCGCGTGGTCGGCATGGTGGTGGACGGCGTGTCGGACGTGCTGACGCTCGCCGTCGACCAGATCATGCCCGCGCCGGAATTCGGCGCGACGCTGACGGCGGAGTATCTGACGGGCCTCGGCACCGTCGACGGCCGCATGCTGATCCTGATGGACATCGAAAAGCTGATGACGAGCCGCGAGATGGCTCTGACGGAAACGCTGGGCAGGTAAGGCGCTGTGAGCCGCCCGAGCGGCCCGCCACGGGTGCGGAGCAAGCGCGCAAGTGTACTTTGGACCTGGGGCGGGACTCGGGTAGCACGCGCAGCGGAACGCTCAAACACAGGTAATCAGGGAGTACAACAATGTTGAGCAGATGGTCGATCCGGACGTCGCTGACCCTCGTCGGGATCATTCTGGTTGCGCTGACGGTCACCGTCGGAGCGCTTGGACTGACGGCGCTCGCCCGCTCGGGCGATGCGCTCGACAGCATGGCGCACGGCGATATGGTCGCGATCCGCACGCTGAACGATTCGGCCTCGTATCTGCTGCGCTCGCGCGTGTCGCTGGATCGCGTCAACGCATTGACGGCAGCGGGCGAAATCGAGCAGTCGAAGCAGGTGCTCGACCGCGCGGCCGAACTGCTCGGCAAATCGAACGAGAACTGGCAGGCGTTCCTCAACACACCGAAGAACGGCATCGACCCGTCGCTGATCGACGCCGTCGTCGCGAAGCGCGCCACGCTCATCAACGACGGCGTGAACCCCGAGTTCACGGCACTGCGCGCAAGCGATCTGTCCGGCTATCACGCCATCGCCGACACGAAGATCAGCCCGATGTTTGTCGAATACGACAACGCGTCGTCGCCCGTCGTCAAGGCGCTGCAGGCGCACGCCAACCAGCAGCAGGAAAGCACGGCCGCGCAGATGTCGATGCTGCGCGCGGCGATCATCGCCGTGATCGCGGTTGCGCTGGTGCTGGTGGTGGCGATCCGCTTCGCGCTGCGCGGCATGATCGTCAAGCCGCTGAACGACGCCATCGAATGCTTCGAGCAGATCGCGAAGGGCGACCTGTCGCAACGCGTCGACGCGTCGGGCAGCAATGAAATCGGCCGTCTGTTCAAGGCAGTCAAGACGATGCAGGACAGCCTGTCCGGAATGATCAAGGCGGTGCATACGAGCGTCGAGTCGATCGACACGGGCGCGCGCGAAATCGCGATGGGCAACACGGACCTGTCGCAGCGCACGGAGCAGCAGGCGGCATCGCTGCAGGAAACGGCGTCGAGCATGGAGCAGTTGACGGGCACGGTGAAGCAGAACGCCGACAACGCGCGCCAGGCGAGCCAGCTGGCTGTGAACGCGTCCGATATCGCGACGCGCGGCGGCGAAGTGGTGAGCCAGGTGGTGAGCACGATGCAGGACATCGCGACCAGTTCGAATAAGGTCGTCGACATCATCAGCGTGATCGAAGGTATTGCGTTCCAGACCAACATCCTCGCGCTGAACGCGGCCGTCGAAGCGGCGCGTGCGGGCGAGCAGGGCCGCGGCTTCGCAGTGGTCGCGGGCGAAGTGCGCAGCCTCGCGCAGCGCAGCGCGAGCGCGGCGAAGGAAATCAAGGAGCTGATCGGCGACTCCGCCGACAAGGTGCAGAGCGGCTCGGCGCTGGTCGGCCGCGCGGGCACGACGATGGACGAAATCGTGCAGGCCGTGCGCCGCGTGACGGACATCATGGGCGAGATCAGCGCGGCATCGGAGGAACAGTCGGGCGGCATCGAGCAGGTCAATCGCGCCGTCGTGCAGATGGATGAAGTGACGCAGCAGAACGCGGCGCTCGTCGAACAGGCGGCGGCAGCGGCGGCATCGCTCGAAGAACAGACGCGTTCGCTGCAGTCGGTGATCGGCCAGTGGCGCGTGAATGGCGCGAGCGGCGCGAGTGGCACGAGCACCCAGGCGGCGAAGCCGACGGCGGGCACGGCGAAGAGCCGCGTCAAGGCTGCGGTCGCGCACGCAGCGAAGCCCGCTAGCGCGCAGTCTGCCGTCGTGAAGGCGGAACCGTCGCCGGCCCGCGTCGAACCCGTCGCGAAGAAGCCGGCCGTGGCAGCGGCCGAGCCGGCTGCGCGTCAGACCGCCGTCGCTTCGACGTCCGATGCCGACTGGGAAACGTTCTGACGAACGGCGAATGAAGATGCGGATTCGCGGCACATCGTCAGGTGACGGACGCCACCTCGCCATGAAGCGTGACGGCGCGCGCGCGATGGGCGGCGGGCTCGCGGCAGCAATTGATGGATACGTGAGCGCGGCACGCCCGGTCCGGCCGCACGCGGTACGGGCAACGACAGCAGCACAGGAAGTGACACGCAAACTCAGGCAAGCAGCAGCACTCGGGGCAGCGCCGACAGCGGCGTGTGCAACAGCGCAGGCAACATCGCAGGCAACAGCGGCATTGGCGGGATCGACGGGCGGTGCGGCGCTCCTTATGGCAGACGGAAGACATGATGATGGCAACGCGCGCGCAATCACGCCCTGAGCGGGCAGAGCCGGCAAGACCCGGCGAGCAGGCACGCGACTTCGAATTCACGTCGGCGGATTTCGCGCGCATTCGTGAACTGATTCATCGCAGCGCAGGCATTTCGCTGTCCGACCACAAGCGCGACATGGCGTACAGCCGGCTCGCGCGGCGGCTGCGCGCGCGCGGGATCGACTCGTTTCGCCAGTATCTCGACATGCTCGAGGCCGACAATGATCCCGCCGAATGGGAAGCTTTCACGAACGCGCTGACCACCAACCTCACCGCGTTCTTTCGCGAAGCGCATCACTTTCCGATCCTCGCCGAATTCGTCGCGCGGCGCCCGGCGCCCGTTTCCGTGTGGTGCTCGGCGGCATCGACGGGCGAAGAGCCGTATTCGATCGCGATGACGCTGATCGAAGCGCTCGGCGAGCAGGCCGCGCGCCAGGCGACGGTGCTCGCCACCGACATCGACACGCAAGTGCTCGCGAAAGGCGAAGCGGGCATGTATCAGTTCGACCAGGTCAAGCATCTGTCGCCGGAGCGGCTGAAGCGCTTTTTCCTGAAGGGCACGGGCGCGCATGCGGGCATGGTGAAGGTGCGTCCCGAAGTGCGCGCGATGATCCGCTTCGAGCAACTCAATCTCACCGAGCGCGACTACCGGCTGAACACGCAATTCGACGCGATCTTCTGCCGCAACGTGATGATCTATTTCGACAAGCCGACGCAATCGCAGGTGCTGTCGCGCTTCGAGCCGCTCGTGAAGCCGGGCGGCCTGCTGTTCGCCGGGCATTCGGAGAACTTCACGTACGTCACGCAGGCGTTCCGCCTGCGCGGCCAGACCGTCTACGAACTGACGCGCGACGTGGGCGCCAATGCAGGACGCGCGAGCCAGCGCGCATCGAGCGGGGTGCCAGCATGAGCAGCACCTTGCCGATCGCAACCAACCTGTATTTCGACAACCACTTCCAGAAGCAGGGTGTCAAGCTGCTGCCCAACGAGTTCTACACGACGAGCGAAGACATGGTGCTCGTCACCGTGCTCGGCTCGTGCGTGGCGGCGTGCATCCAGGACCGCACGGCGGGCATCGGCGGGATGAATCACTTCATGCTCCCCGACGACGGCGCCGACGTTGCGCAAGCCGCGTCGGATTCGATGCGCTACGGCGCGTACGCGATGGAAGTGCTGATCAACGAACTGATCAAGGCGGGCGGCCGCCGCGAGCGTTTCGAGGCGAAGGTGTTCGGCGGCGCGGCCGTGCTGGCGGGCATGACGACGATGAACATCGGCGATCGCAACTCGGCGTTCGTGCGCCGCTATCTCGCGCTTGAAAAAATTCGCATCGTCGCCGAAGACCTGGAAGGCACGCATCCGCGCAAGGTCGCGTTCATGCCGCGCACGGGCCAGGTGATGGTCAAGAAGCTGCGCCTTCAGCAGGAAGCAGGCGTGGCGGAACGCGAGCAGGCGCTCGCGCGGCAAACGGCCGAAGCGCGCGCCGAACGGCTCGCGAAGGCGCGCGCGCGGGTCGAGCTGTTTTCCGCGCCCGCTGCGGGCAAGCCGCGCATCGAACTGTTCGGCGCGGGTTCCCCGAACACGGCGGCAGGCCCGGCTGCGAATGCAGCGGCAGGCACGGGCGCGGCGCGTCCGGCCGGCGCGAAGCCGCGTATCGAACTATTCGGCGCCACCGCGCGCCCGATCCAATCAAATAACGCCAGGACTGTAGAGGAGGCGTGAACGCTGTGCAAAAGATCAAAGTATTGTGCGTCGACGATTCGGCGTTGATTCGTAGCCTGATGACGGAAATCATCAACAGTCAGCCCGACATGACGGTCGTCGCCACCGCGCCCGACCCGCTCGTCGCGCGCGATCTCATCAAGCAGCACAACCCGGACGTGCTGACGCTCGACGTCGAAATGCCGCGCATGGACGGCCTCGACTTCCTCGAGAAACTGATGCGCCTGCGGCCGATGCCCGTCGTGATGGTGTCGTCGCTGACGGAGCGTGGCTCCGAAATCACGCTGCGCGCGCTGGAACTCGGCGCCGTCGATTTCGTCACGAAGCCGAAGGTCGGGGCCTGTTCTGCCGGATCAACTATCGCGACAGCAAGCCGCATTACATGGCGGACCTGCCGCGATTCTTCGGCTATGCGCGCAAGGTCGCCGAACGCTAC
>NZ_JACFYJ010000184.1:0-6630 GCF_037126505.1 Paraburkholderia bengalensis | reverse complement strand
GCGCAACTGGCCAACCGTTCCCAGTTCTATCGCGACGTGCCGTCGGGCCCGTTCTATGGCTTCAATCGGCCGGGCGCGAAGCCGTCGCAGGGTTTGATCTGCGCCACGGATAGTCGTCGTCCGCGGCGGCGGCGCCGTTGCCGCTGCGCCGCCATTCGTCGCCCTCCTGCTCGATGGTCCAGTCGAGGCGCGCGCCCGGCCAGGCCTCGCCCGTCCAGCGGAATTGCCCGGTGGCGAGCAGATCGAGCTGCTGGCGCACGAGGGGAATCGTCGCGGGATGCAGCGCGGCCGACAGCGGATTCTGCTGCGCGGCGTTGGCCTCGCCCGCGCCGGCTGCGCTGCCCGCCACGGCATGCTGCGCGGCGTGCGCGGGGTCGTCGTGTGTATCGATGATGTCGTGCGTCGCCATATCGAACGTCGTGAAGCGCGCCGACTGGGTCTGCGGACCTTCTGGCGCGCCGCGCGCCATGGCGACAGCGGCCGCGAACGCGGCAGCCGGCGAGTTGGCGGCGGGACGGCCTTGCGCCCACGAGCCTGAATCGTCGGCGTCGTGGCTCAGTTCGAGCGGCAACTGCGACGCGGGATCGGCGAGACGGTTCTGCGGCTCGCCCGCGAGCGAGCCCGCGGGCCGCTGCCCCGACAGCCATTGCGCCAGATGGGATTCGTAGAAGAGGCCGCTTTCGTCGACGGTGCGCCTGAGCGCCGCTGCCAGTTCGGCGACGGGCACTTGCGTGGCGACGACAGCCGCGGCCGCGTTCGAAGCCTGCGCCGCATGCGCGCCCTGCGAGGCGCCCGCTCCGGCTGATCCGCCCGCTCCGCCCGCCGCCGGGTAGCCTGCGCCCGCCGCCTGCGACGCGTTTGCGCCTGCGTCGAACAGCGGCAGCGGCGCGATATCGATGGCGGGCGCCGCGGGCCACAGGGGCAACTGTCCCACCAGCGCGGGCGTCGCTTCGCCGCCGGAGCGCGTGATGGCGTCGAGTGTCAGCGCGACGGCTGACAATGCCGTCTGCGCGGATGCGGGCAACGGCGCGGGCATCATCGCGATGGGCGGTGCGGGCGGGGTTCGGACGTTGAGCGAGGCGTCCGCCTGCGAGGCGGCCGTGCCCGTGCGCGCGCCGACGGCAAGCAGGCTGTCGATGCGGCTGGCTAGCACTGAAGCCACCGCCGTGTCGATTCCGTTCATGCCCGCTTCCTCTCGCGCAGTGACGCTGGGTGGCCGCTGGCGGCCGTATGGGACTGTGGGAAAGCGCTTAGCGCGCCTGGTAAAGTTCTTTCAGCACGATGGCCGGGCGGGTCGGCGCAAACAGCGCCTGCAGCTTGGCCATGCGCGGGTTCGCGAGATCGCGTACCGTCGCGTCGTTCGCGAGAATCTGGCGGATCAGGTCGAATTTGCGCGCGCGCTCGTCGTCGGACAGGCGCACGCCGTCTTCCGCGTGCTTCAGCGCGTCGACGAGATGGCGATACTCGTCCTGCAACAGGACGAGTTCGTTCCACAGCGCATTTCGCGCCGCCATCACCATCTGCACTGAAATCGCTGCGATCGCCTCGTAGCGGGCAAAATAGTCTGCGTTCGGACTCATCTCATGCTTTCCGCGGACGACTGCATCGCCATCCGCGCAATCTCCGGCGCGATTCCAACCCAGGCTTCCTCGAGCGTCGCCAGCAGCCCGTCGACTTCGACGAGCAGCGCTTCGCTCTGTTTCAGATTCGCCTCGAGCAGTTTCCGCGTCATATAGCTGTAGAGCGCATCGAGCCGCTCTGCGATTTCTCCGCCGGCTTCGCGGTTGAGCGCCTGCTGCAACCCGTCGCCGATGATCTGGATGGCCTTGCCGATCGCCTCGCCGCGCGCCGGAATGTCGCCCTGCTGCAAATGCATGCGCGCCTGCGCGATCGCCTTGCGCGCACCCTGGTACAACATCATGATCAGGCGGTGCGGGCTCGCGCCCATCACCCCTGTCTCGACGCCAACGCGAGCATAAGCATTGGCTCCAGAGTGTCCCGGGGAAAACATCGGCGCTCCTCCTCTATTGCGGGTGACGTTCGAACTGACAGCGGACGGGCGCCCGACGCTGCGCCACCTTGCGGCGCGCGTTCCGGACTGCCCTTGTAACAAGGTTATCGGTTCGTACGAATAAAGCTTTAGCCCGCTGGAAGCAAGCGTCAGGAAAGCGCGGCCGCGCGCGAAACGCAGACGCGAAACCCGCTGCAAGGCGGCCGCTCGAAACCGGCCAGATCACGAAAGGCAGCGGCACGGCACATCCGGCGAAACCCGGTCCCGATGCAGGCCGATGCAGGCCCAGCGCCGGAATCCGATGCACCGTGGATAAACCGCGCACCGCCGCCCAACCTTCCCTCAACGTCGGACGGCAGCGCGCGAGCGCCGCTCAGACGGCCATCTGCATGATGTCGTTGTAGGCCGACACCAGCTTGTTGCGCACCTGCAGGCCGAACTGGAAGCCGACGTTGGCCTTCTGCATGTCGACCATCACGTCGTTCAGCGACACGTTCGGCGCACCCAGCTCGAACGCATGCGCTTCGCCGACGGCGCTTTGCTGGTCGTTGCTGATCTTGTCGATCGACGCCTTCAGCGCCGACGCGAAGCCGCCCGCCGTGGCCGCGCCCGATTCGCCCGCAGCCGGCGTGCTGCCGCCCGCGGCCTGCGCCGCCATCGACTGCATCTGCTGCAACGCCTGCTGGAGCGGATTGATCGCCGTTGTCATGTTCTCTCCTCGGTTGAGATGCCGGCGCGCCCTCGCGCCATGCACCGATTGGACACGAAGCATAGCAGCGGGCCCTGTGCGAAAGCCGCGAAAGTAAGGGGGAAACCCCCCGCTATTCGGCGCATCGGGTTGCGTCCCCATGCGGATAATCCCTAGCGTGAAAGTCTCCGTCGACAGGCGCCGCAGGTTCGGGCGCGGGGTGGGCGGAAACGCAAAAGCATTCCGGAGAAACCCGACGCATGGATTCGTCAGCCAACTCTTTGATCAACCCCGACGCCCGCATGGGCCTCGCCGGCGCGCAGCCGGGCACGGCGGGAGCGGCCCAGGCCGGCGCAGCGGGCGTCGACCTGGGCGGCACGGGCAGCGGCTTCGCGTCGCGCTTCCCGGGCCTCCCGGCGTCGCTCACGCAGATGCGCGGCAATCCGCGCGCGCCGCTGATCTTCGCCGTCGCGGTGCTGGTGGCCGTGATCGCCGGGTTGATCCTCTGGTCGCGTGCGCCCGATTACAAGGTGCTGTACAGCAATGTCTCCGATCAGGACGGCGGCGCAATCGTTGCCGCGCTCCAGCAGGCCAACGTGCCCTACAAGTTTTCCGACGCCGGCGGCGCGATCCTGATCCCCGCCGACCAGGTTCACGAAATGCGTCTGCGGCTGGCTTCGCAGGGTTTGCCCAAGAGCGGCTCGGTCGGTTTCGAGCTGATGGATAACCAGAAGTTCGGCATCAGCCAGTTCGCCGAGCAGATCAACTATCAGCGCGCGCTGGAAGGCGAACTGCAGCGCACGATCGAATCCATTTCGTCGGTGAAGACGGCGCGCGTGCACCTGGCGATTCCGAAGCCCACCGTGTTCGTGCGCGACCGCGAAGCGCCGTCGGCGTCGGTGCTGGTGAATCTGTATCCGGGGCGCATGCTCGACGAAGGCCAGGTCGTGGCGATCACGCATATGGTCTCGTCGGCCGTGCCCGACATGCCCGTGCGCAACGTGACGATCATCGATCAGGACGGCAATCTGCTGACGCAGGCGGGCGCCAACGGCAGCGGTCTCGACGCGACGCAGCTCAAGTACGTGCAGCAGATCGAGCACAACACGCAGCAGCGCATCGACGCGATCCTGTCGCCGCTGTTCGGCTCGGGCAACGCCCATTCGTCTGTCAGCGCCGACATCGATTTCTCGAAGGGCGAGCAGACGTCGGAAAACTACGGCCCGAACGCCAACCCGCAGCAGGCCGCGATCCGCAGCCAGCAGACCAGCACGGCGACGGAAATGTCGCAAAGCGGCGCCCAGGGCGTGCCGGGCGCTCTGTCGAACCAGCCGCCGCAGCCGGCGTCCGCACCGATCGTCGCGAGCGCGAACGGCGCAAGCGGCGTGACGACCACGCCCGTCAGCGATCGCAAGGACGCGACCACCAACTACGAACTCGACAAGACCGTGAGCCACACCGAAAAGGCGATCGGCGGCATCAAGCGGCTGTCGGTGGCGGTGGTGGTGAACTACATGCGCGTCGTCGACGCGAAGGGCCACGCGACGATGCAGCCGGTTCCCGCGGACAAGCTGGCGCAGGTCACGCAGCTGGTGAAGGATGCGATGGGCTTCGACCAGGCGCGCGGCGACTCCGTCAACGTGGTGAACAGCGCGTTCACGACGATTCCCGATCCCGATGCCGACCTGCCGTGGTGGCGCACCAAGGACATGGTCGCGATGTACAAGCAGATCGCGACGTATGCGGGTATCGGCGCAGTCGCGTTGTTCCTCTACTTCGTGATGGTGAAGCCGGCGCTGCGCCGCGCGTTCCCGCCGCCCGTCGAGGCCGTGGCCGCGCTGCCGTCGCCGGACGAGCCGGTGCTCGACGGCTTGCCGAGCGCCGCGGCCATCGCCGCCGAGGAAGAAGTGGAAGGTTCGCTGGTCGCGCTGGAAAGCGACAAGGCCAAATATGAGCGGAATCTTGAATATGCGCGTCAGATCGCGCGTCAGGACCCGAAGATCGTTGCAACCGTCGTGAAGAGCTGGGTGTCCGATGAGCACTGAAGGCGTACTGAAGAGCGCGCTCCTGCTGATGTCGATCGGTGAGGAAGAAGCCGCGAGCGTATTCAAGTTTCTGGGTCCGCGCGAAGTCCAGAAGATCGGCGTCGCGATGGCGTCGCTGAAGAACATCACGCGCGAGCAGATCGACGAAGTGCTGCACGAGTTCGTCTCCGAGGCGGATAAGCACACCGCGCTGTCGCTCGATTCGAACGACTACATCCGCTCGGTGCTGACGAAGGCGCTCGGCGACGACAAGGCGGGCGCGATCATCGACCGTATCCTGCAAGGCAGCGATACGAGCGGCATCGAAGGGCTGAAGTGGATGGACTCGGCGGCCGTCGCCGAACTGATCAAGAACGAGCACCCGCAGATCATCGCGACGATTCTCGTGCACCTGGACCGCGATCAGGCGTCGGAAATCGTCACCTGCTTCACGGAGCGGCTGCGCAACGACGTGCTGCTGCGCATCGCGACGCTCGACGGCATCCAGCCCGCCGCGCTGCGCGAACTCGACGACGTGCTGACGGGCCTGCTCTCGGGCAGCGACAACCTGAAGCGCAGCCCGATGGGCGGCATCCGCACGGCGGCGGAAATTCTCAACTTCCTGCCGGGCCAGCACGAAGAGTCCGTCATCGACAACGTGCGCCAGTACGACGCGGAACTCGCGCAGAAGATCATCGACCAGATGTTCGTGTTCGACAACCTGCTCGACCTGGAAGACCGCGCGATCCAGCTGCTGCTGAAGGAAGTCGAGTCGGAGACGCTGATCATCTCGCTCAAGGGCGCGCAGCCCGCGCTGCGCCAGAAGTTCCTGTCGAACATGTCGCAGCGCGCAGCCGAGCTGCTCGCGGAAGACCTCGACGCGCGCGGCCCGGTGCGCGTGTCGGAAGTGGAAACGCAACAGCGCAAGATCCTGCAGGTCGTGCGCAATCTCGCCGAGTCCGGAGCCATCGTGATCGGCGGCAAGGCGGAAGATGCATATGTCTGACCAGGACCCCATGCGCGAGGGAAGCCTCCCGGCCTACCAGCGCTGGGAGATGGCCTCGTTCGATCCGGTTCCCGAGCCGGAACCCGAAGTCGACGACGGCGCGTTCGAAGCGGAATTGCAGCGACTGCGCGACGCCGCGCATGCGCAGGGCGTCGCGTCGGGCCACGTCGCCGGTCAGGCGCTCGGCTATCAGGCCGGCTACGAGCAAGGCCGCGCGCAAGGTTTCGAGCAAGGCCAGGCGGAAGCGCGCGCGGAAGCCGCGCAGCTCGCCGCGCTCGCCGAGACCTTCAAGGTGGCGCTCGACAACGCGCAACACGAACTGTCCGAAACGATCGTCGCGCTCGCGCTCGACATCGCCCAACAAGTGGTGCGCCAGCATGTCCAGCATGACCCGACGGCGCTGATCGCCGCCGCGCGCGAGGTGATGGCGACGGAACCGGCGCTGGTCGGCGCGCCGGCGCTGATCGTGAGTCCCGCCGATCTGCCCGTGGTCGAAGCGTATCTGCTCGAGGAACTGCAGACGCGCGGCTGGAACGTGCGCACCGATCCCGCCATCGAACGCGGCGGCTGCCGCGCCATTTCGTCGACAGGCGAAGTCGACGCCGGCATCGGCACGCGCTGGGAGCGCGTCGCCGCTGCGCTCGGCAAGGCGAGCACATGGTGAAGCCGACCATCGAAGACATCCAGCACAGCGACCTCACGCCGCTCGAACGCGAGCTGGCGCTGGCGTCGTTCGGTGCGCAAGCGCTCACCGTCGCGCAAATGGAAGAGTCGCTCGCCGCGCTGGAATCGGCGATTTCGGGCAATGGAAATACTTCTCGCTAGAGCGCCGTTTGAAGCTGCAAAAGCCGGCTCCCAGAGGATCTCCTCGCTCTCCGGAACAGTGCTTTCCAGAAAACGC
>NZ_JACFYJ010000183.1:0-6843 GCF_037126505.1 Paraburkholderia bengalensis | reverse complement strand
ACCGCGTTCGAGCGCCCCGTCACGCACGCGCTGCCCACCACCGACACCACGCCGCTCGGCTCGGCCCTCGCCGCGCCGGAACGCGCGCATCCCGGCCAATCGGGCTTTCGCGTGCTGTCGGACGGAGCGCAGGCGCTGCAGATGCGCATCGCGCTCGCGCGCTCGGCGACGAAAACGCTCGACATGCAGTACTACATCGCCGAGGAAGACACGACAGGCAAGCTGCTACTCGCCGCCGCGCTCTACGCCGCGGACCACGGCGTGCGCGTGCGGATGCTGGTCGACGACCTGAACTTCAAGGACATCGACCGTGTGATGGCTGCGCTGAACTCGCACGACAAGATCGAGATCCGCGTGTTCAACCCGTTCGGCAGCGAGCCGACCAGCTTCTACCAGCGCAGCGAGAACTTCTTCACGCAGATCGGCGCGTTCACGCGGCGCATGCACAACAAGGCGATGATCGCGGACAACCAGATTGCGATCGTCGGCGGACGCAATCTCGGCGACGAATATTTCAGCGCGAGCCCGACGCTGCAGTTTCGCGATATCGACGTGCTCGCCGCCGGCCCGCTCACGTCCGATATTTCGGCGAGCTTCGATGCGTACTGGAACGACAGCAACGCCTACCCGCTGCGCGCGCTGAACCAGCAGAAGTTCGATCCGCATGAACTCGACGTCATGCGCGACGAGTTGCGCGCGCACTGGCGCAAGAACGCGGACCCGTACAACGCGAAGCCGCTGAACGCGACGCCGCTGGCGGCGCAGATCGCCAGGGATGAACTGGGGCTCGTGTGGGCGAACGCGGAGTTCATGGTCGATTCGCCCGAAAAAATGAAGGTGCCCCCCGACCAGTACAAGAGCCCGCCGATGCAGCGCCTCATCGAACTGATGCACGACGCGCAGCGCGAATTCCTGATCACGTCGCCTTACTTCGTGCCGCACCAGGCGGGCGTCGACGCGCTCGGCGCGCTGGTGCAGCGCGGCGTCGCCGTCAAGGTGCTGACCAACTCCCTCGCCGCGACGGACGCCGTCGCCGTGCAGGCGGGCTACAGCCCGTATCGCGTGCCGCTGCTGCAAAAGGGCGTGCAGCTGTACGAGTTCAAGCCCACGCCCGGCGACCTGCCGCCGACGGGCGGCCTGTTCGGCTCGCGTTCGAAAGCGAGCCTGCATGCGAAAACCTACGTGATCGACCGCAGCACGCTCGTGATCGGCTCGATGAATCTCGATCCGCGCTCGGCACATCTGAACACGGAACTCGCGCTCGTGATCCACAGCCCGCCCCTCGCCGACGAGGTGGCGCAACTGTTCGACAAGGCGACGTCGCCGCAAGTCAGCTATCGCGTGACGCTCGCGACGCCGGCGCAGCTCGCCGTGCTGAGAAACTCCGCCACGCCGCAGGCAAAGCTCGTCTGGACCGACGAGGAAAACGGCCTGATCCGCCAATACAACCTCGATCCCGGCGCGGGCTTTTACCGCAACGCGCTGACGGGTCTATTCTTGTTGCTGCCTGTCGACGAACAGCTGTGAGGCGCGCTGCGCCACCGTATCCGGAAGTCCTCCGATCACCCAGTCAAGCGGAGCTACAACATGACCGAAGATGTACGCATGGAACGCGATACGTTCGGCGAAATCGCCGTCCCGAACGAGAAACTGTGGGGCGCGCAAACGCAGCGTTCGCTGCAGAACTTCAAGATCTCGACGGAAAAGCAGTCGCCTGAACTCATCACGGCGCTCGCGATCGTCAAGCGCGCCGCCGCCGAAGTGAACCTCGGCCTCGGCGTGCTCGATGCGACCAAGGCCAAGGCGATCATGGCCGCCGCCGACGAGATCATCGAAGGCAAGCATCCCGACGAGTTTCCGCTCGCCGTCTGGCAGACGGGTTCCGGCACGCAGACCAACATGAACCTGAACGAGGTGATCGCGAACCGCGCGAGCGAGCTGATGGGCGGCCAACGCGGCGAAGCGCGCCTCGTGCATCCGAACGACGACGTCAATCGCGGCCAGTCGTCGAACGACGTGTTTCCGACCGCGATGCACGTCGCGGCGGCCGTCGGCATCGTCAAGCATCTGCTGCCCGCGCTGAGGGCGCTGCGCGCTACGCTCGATAAAAAATCGAAAGACTTCGCCGACATCGTGAAGATCGGCCGCACGCACCTGCAGGACGCCACGCCGCTCACGCTCGGCCAGGAATTTTCCGGCTACGTCGCGCAGCTCGATCAGAACGCGAAGCACATCGAATCGTCGCTCCCGCATCTTTACCAGCTTGCGCAAGGCGGCACGGCCGTCGGCACGGGCCTGAACGCGCATCCGAAGTTCGCCGCCGAAGTGGCCGCCGCGATCGGCCGTCTGACGGGCCTGCCGTTCGAAACGGCGCCGAACAAGTTCGAAGTGATGGCAGCCGCCGACGCGCTGGTGTTCGCGCATGGCGCGCTGAAGACGCTCGCCGCGAGCATGATGAAGATCGCCAACGACATCCGCTGGCTGGCGAGCGGTCCGCGCTGCGGTCTGGGCGAACTGTCGATTCCCGAAAACGAGCCGGGCAGCTCGATCATGCCGGGCAAGGTCAACCCGACGCAATCGGAAGCCGTCACGATGCTGTGCTGCCAGGTGTTCGGCAACGACGTCGCCGTCAATGTGGGCGGCGCGGGCGGCAACTTCGAGCTGAACGTGTTCCGGCCGATGATCGCCCACAACGTGCTGCAGTCCGTCCGGCTGCTCGCCGACGGCATGCACAGCTTCAACGACAACTGCGCGGTCGGCATCGAGCCGAATCGCGAGCGCATCGATCAATTACTGAACGAATCGTTGATGCTGGTGACGGCGCTCAATCCGCACATCGGCTACGACAAGGCCGCGCAGATCGCCAAGAAGGCGCACAAGGAGCACACCACACTGAAGGCCGCGGCGCTGGCGCTCGGCTATGTGACGGAACAGCAGTTCGACGAATGGGTGCGGCCGCACGACATGGTCGGCAACCCGAAGAGCTAGGCCTTCGTGCAATACGCGAGGCGCAGCGCGCCTCGCGGACAATCGCGTCACACCTTGCCCTTCGCCACCTCGTCCGGCTTCAGGTCGACGATGGCGTCGAGCGCATCCTTCACGTCCATCGCGTACTTCGCCAGACGCTGCTGCTCTTCCGTCTGCGGCACGAACGACGGCACGGGCACGGGACTGCCGTTCTCGTTGACGGCCACCATCACGACGAGACAATCCGTGGTTTGCAGCAGCTCGCCGCCCTTCGGATCGCCCGCGTGTACGGACACGTGAATGTGCATGCTGGTGCGCCCCGTCGCGACGACGCGCGCGCGCAACTCGACCAGATTGCCGACGTGAATCGGCCGGCGAAAGCGGATGTTGCCGACGCTCACCGTCACGCAATAGCGGCCGGACCAGACGGCCGAACATGCGTACGCGGTCTCGTCGATCCATTTCATCAGCGCGCCGCCGTGCACCTTGCCGCCGAAGTTGACCGAGGTCGGCTCGGCGAGAAAGCGGAACGTGGTTTCCGAACGATCCAGTGGCGCAGCGATTGGCGTGCTCATCATGACTCCGGCGAAACAATCGAAAGGAGCCGATTATACGAGGGCATTAAGGCAGCCGCTGCGCTTGTCGCGGCTCGCGCGCGGGTCGCGCTGCCACAAGCGCGCGGCGACGGCGCGCACGCATCGCCGACGCCGTGCCCGCTTCAGCGCAGCGCCGACGCGAAGCGCTCGCGGTAATCGAGCGGCAGCACGCCGAAACCGCGCATGAAGGCGCGCCGCAAGTTCTGCTCGCTGCCAAAACCGCAATCGAGCGCGATCCGTTTCAATGGCCGGCGCGATTCTGCAAGCGCGCGCGATGCCGCCTCCAGCCGCATCGCCGACACGGTCTTGGCGGGCGTGCGCCCGACTTCGTCGACATAACGGCGCGCGAACGTGCGCGGGCTCATGCGCGCCTCTTCGGCGAGCCGCTCGACGGACAGGTCGCCGCTCAGGTTCGACGCCATCCAGCCGTGCAGTCCGTCGAAGGCGCCGCCCGCCGACGCCTGCGCAGCCAGCGCCGCGCTGAATTGCGACTGCCCGCCCGGCCGCTTGACGAACACGACCAGCCGCCGCGCAACTGCATCGCGACAGGATGGCCGAAATCCTCCTGGATCAGCGCGAGCGCGAGGTCGATGCCCGCGGTCACGCCCGCCGACGTCCAGATGGCGCGCTCGTCGCCATTTGCATCGGCGCCCGGCAGCGGCTCGCGGATGAAGATCGGCTCGGCGTCGACGGTGACGCGCGGAAAGCGCTCGGCGAGATGGCCGGCGTCGCGCCAGTGCGTCGTCGCGCGGCGGCCGTCTAGCACGCCCGCTTCGGCCAGGTAGAACGCGCCCGTGCACACCGAGCAGACTCGCCGCACCTGCGGCGTGCGCCGCGCGATCCAGTCGATCAGCGCCGGCTGCAGCGTGCGGCCGCCGTCGACGGGCACACCCGGCACGATCAGCGTATCGATCGGTTGGTCGTCGAGCGTATCCAGACACTGCGTGAGAACGGGCAAGCCGGGAAAGGTGTCGAGCGCGCCGCCGTCGATCGACGCGACCGTCGTCCGGTAAGCGACGGGCTCGCGGCTGTCCGGCGCGACGCGGCGCGCGTCGCGCAACGTCAGCTCGGCGCGGTGAAATGCCTCGAGCGGCCCGCATGCGTCGAGCAGCACGAGTTCGGGCGCGACCGCGAACACGATGTGCCGAACCTGCGGCCTCGGGCCGTCATGGTCCGGAAGACGGGTTTCGCCGGAAGTCGGGTTCATGGGTTTTCCTTGTTCGATGCAGGCACACACTCACATGCCCGACGCCGCGGCGGCCGGTCGGCGTGACCAGCCGAACGCGAGCGTCGCCAGAGCAGCAAGCGCGAGAAACGGAAAAATCGCCGCATTGACGGCCGTCCAGCCGAAGTGCGCGAGCATCTGCCCGGCGCACAGCGAGCCGAGCGCGGAGAACGCGAAGGTGGTGAATTCGCTCGTCGCTTGCGTCTTGGCGCGCTCCGATGCGCGATACGACTGCGCAAGCAGCGTCGTGCCGCCGACGAACATCAGGTTCCAGCCCACGCCCAGGCACGCGAGCGCCGCGTAGAAATGCGCGAGGTCCGTCGAGCGCAGCGCGAGGTCCGTCGAGCGCAGCGCGAGCACGCCGCACAGCGCGGACAGCACGATGCCCGCGCCGATCACGCGCAGCACGCCAAAGCGCGCGATCAGCCGCGCCGAGAAAAACGACGGCGCGAACATGCCGACGAGATGCCACTGGATGATCTGTGCGCCGTCGCCGATCGAATGTCCACAGGCGACAGCGGCGATCGGCGTCGCCGTCATCACGAACATCATCACCGCGTAGCCGAGCGCGTTGTTGGCGAGCGCGGCGATGAAGATCGGCTGCCGGACGATCGCTCGCCAAGGGCGCGCCGGTTCGGTTTGCGCGGCGGCGTCTGCGTGCGGCGCGGCATCGCGATACAACCCGGCGAGCAGCGCCATCGACAGCAGCCCGAGGCCCGTCACGAGCGCGTACGAACCGGCGAACGCGACGGGCGCGAGCCAGTCCTTGCTCCACGCGGCAAGCGCCGGGCCGAGCACGGCCGCGATCACGCCGCCCGTGAGCACCGTCGAAATCGCGCGGCTTTTCGCGTCCGCCGCGACGGCGTCGGCGGCGGCGAGACGGTAGTACTGCGCGAACGCCTGGAACACGCCGACGGTGGCCGTGCCCGCGCAGAACGCCCAGAAACTGTGATGGAAGATCGCGTACACGGAGATCGCGCCGCCCGCCGCGCCGATGCCCGCGCCGAGCAGAAAGCCCGCGCGCCGCCCGATGCGCGCCATCAGGAACGACGCGAACACGGTGGTCAGCGCGGCAGCCACGGTGATCAGCGAAAACGGCAGCGTGGCGAGCGACTTGTCGGCGGCGAGCGTGTAGCCGACAAGACCCGTCAGCGTCAGGTCGATCGATACGGACGACGTGTACAGCGCCTGACAGAGCGCGAGCACGCGCGCGGCGCGGCGGCCATCCGGGTCGGCTCGGTTACACGGAGCGCTGCTGACAGCGCAAGCGGAAGGCGACGGCATCGGCGGCCTCGGGGCGTGGTGACGATCCCGGTATCGTCACATCGTTTGCGTTGGCAGAGAGGTCAATGATGCATCAATTTCTGCCAGACGTGCCTGCCCGGTGTGCGCCAGCGAGGCACCGCGCCCGTTGCTTCAGTTGTGGACGGTGACGCCTTCGTCGAAGGTGCCGTACATCATGATGCTGCCCGAACCGGCCGACGATGAGCCCAAGCCGCCTTGCGCGCAAGCGCTGCAAAGGACGGCGGCAATGACCACGGCAAACAGGATTTTCATGACTGCTTTATGCGCTGGAAACGCGCTGGAAACGGTGAAAGGCGTTTTCGATTCTAGCCTGGCCGCTCTCGCCGGCGCAGTTTGCCACGGGCGTTCATGCTCGCCGTGCACGCGACGATTCACGCCAGCCTGAAACATCGATTGCGGATCACGCGTACAGTGAAGCGATCATGCACTTCGTCGACGAAGGGAGACCCGGATGGCCGTTCCGCTTGCGTTCGAACCGAACCACTTTCCCGGCCTGAGCCATATCGGCGCGCTGCTCGCCGATCCCGGCCGGGCCGCCATGCTGTGGGCGCTGATGGACGGCACGGCGCGTCCGGCGGGCGAGCTGACGCTGATTGCGGGGCTGTCGCCGTCGGCAGCGAGCGCGCACCTCGCGCGGCTCACCGACGGCGGGCTGCTCGCGCTCGAAGTGCGCGGCCGGCATCGTTATTTCCGCATTGCATCGGCGGAAATCGCCGCGACCATCGAGGCGCTCGCCAACGTCGCGCAGGG
>NZ_JACFYJ010000182.1:0-6956 GCF_037126505.1 Paraburkholderia bengalensis | reverse complement strand
CCTCCCGCTTCCCGCTTCCCGCTTCCCGCTTCCGCTTCCCGCGCTTCCCGCCTTCCCGCCTTCCCGCGCTCTCCGCCTTCCCGCCTTCCCGCCTTCCCCACTTTCCTCACCTTCCCCGCGCGCTCCGACGCCACGCGCTGTCGCACGGGCGCCTCGCGCGCCGCCCGCCTGCGCGGGGCCGCGCCCTCAAGTTCCCTTTCAATGCGCCGATAAACACTCGTGGTCCGTGAACCAGGCAGCGTCTTCGGACGCCGCGCCTGCAAGCCGGACAGAACCGCGCCGACACTGGCGCCGGGAGTGCACGCGCGCGCACGCAGGCGCGCGGCACCGGGCGAAAGCCCCCCGGCGAACCGGCGCGGTCGACGAAACGGGATAAGACATGGGTCAAATAACCCTCAACATCAAGGACGAAACGCTCGCCTCCTTGCGAAAGGACTTCGACGCATTCGTGCGGGTCTCGCTGAAGCTGGACCCGCAGTTCGCGACGCCGTCGTTCGAGGATTTTCTGCGCGCGAAGCTCCTCGACAACATGGTGCCGCTGACCGAGCACGCCGTGCAGCGGATGCTGCAGGGCGGACAGTACGCATGGGCGAAGCGCACGCTGGACAAGGAGTTTCCGGACGTCGTCGCGATCCTGATGAAGCAGGCCAACGAGTTCGGCTTCGGCTTTGCTGCCCGCTCCGAGTGGACGCCGGAAGAACTCGCGAAGCAAAGCCGCGAATGGGCAGCCGCGATCGTCAAGGAAGCGGAAGGCGCGCCGTCGCTGGTCGACCCACTGGCGGCGCAGATCAAGTCGGCGGCGCAGGATATCCAGGCGCTCGAGGAAGTGATGCAAACGCCCGCGTGGCGTCTGGCCGAATCGCTGCGTCAACGGGTGTACGAGGCGAAGGTGGCGTGCGAGACGAGTGTCGGCAGCGCAGCGCGCGAAAAGCTCGGCGAACTGCGCGGCCTGCTGCGTCTGGGCATCTCGCATGGCTCGTTCCAGAAGCAGGAAGCCCAGCAGATCATGGAGTATCTGCGCCTGTTGAAGCCGGAGATTTTCGTCGAGGAGCCGTACGACGTGTTCACGCGCCTGGCCGCCTGGCTGCGCAACTTCTTCATGCCGCCGCCCAGGCCGCAACAGCACCCGCAGCAGCGGCAATCGCGCTAGTCCGCACGGGCGTCGCCACGGACGGCGGCGCCTAACGCGCGGCACTTTCCCTTAGACTTCGCCCGATCGTGGCAAGCTCAGTCCCACATCTTTCTGAGCCTGGCCGCGATTTCGACTTTGGCGTGCGCGGCGGCGGCGAGCCCGGCTGCCGTCGGCGCCGTGACGACGGGCGCGGGCGGCCAGGCATGCGAATCGAACAGCGGCAGCAGATGCGGCGGGATGAAGCGCGTGCGCGACGCCCACACATGGCGGTCGCCGAGCTGCGTCTGGTTGTGCACGTAGAAGCGCTGCGGCATCACGATATGCAGTTCCTCCTTCGCGCGTGTCATCGCGACGTAGAGCAGGCGCCGCTCCTCGTCGATTTCCGCTTCGCTGCCCGTGCCCAGATCGGATGGAATGCAGCCGTCGACGCCATTGAGCACGAACACGTTGCGCCATTCCTGTCCCTTCGCCGAATGGATTGTCGACAGGATCAGGTAGTCCTCGTCGATCAGCGGGACACCGGATTCGTCGCTGGTGGCGTCGGGGGGATCGAGCGTCAGCTCCGTCAGGAAGCGCTCGCGCGACGCGTAGGTGCCCGCGATGCTCTCCATCTGCACGAGATCGGCCTGGCGGATCACCGCGTCCTCGTGATTGCGCTCGAGATGCGGCTCGTACCAGCGACGCACCATCTCGAACTCGGCGGGCCAACGCGTCTGACGCCCGCATACGGACGACATCAGCGCGACGAACGGATGCCAGTCTTCGAGCGCGCGCGCCGGCGGCGCGAACGCGGCGAGCGCGCCTGCCGTGCAGTTCGACGCGGCATGCGCGGCCTCCCGCGCGCCGCCGCTCAATCCGTCGACACTGGCGCGCGCGGCGATATCGTCGAGCACGCGCGCGGCCGTCGCGGGCCCGACGCCCGGCAGCAGTTGCACGACGCGAAAACCCGCGACGCGGTCGCGCGGGTTCTCCGCCCAGCGCAGCACGGCGAGCACGTCCTTCACGTGGACGGAATCGAGAAACTTCAGGCCGCCGAACTTCACGAAGGGGATGTTGCGGCGCGTCAGCTCGATCTCGAGCGTCGCGCTGTGATGCGCAGCGCGAAACAGCACCGCTTGTGATTTCAGCTTCATCCCGGCCTCGCGCGCGGCCAGCACCTGCTCGACGATGTAGCGCGCCTGATCGGCGTCGTCGGCCACCGTCACGAGATGCGGGCGCTGCGCCGATGCCCTGTCGGTCCACAGGTTCTTGGTATAGCGCTCCGCCGCGAGGCCGATCACGGCGTTCGACGCTTCGAGAATGGGCTGCGTGGAGCGGTAGTTCTGTTCGAGCGTGACCTGCTTCGCGGGTGGATCGAAGTGGGCGGGGAAGTCGAGAATATTGCGCACCGTCGCGCCGCGAAACGAATAAATGGACTGCGCGTCGTCGCCGACTACCGTGAGGCCGCGTCCGTCGGGCTTCAACGCGAGCAGGATCGAAGCCTGCAGCCGGTTGGTGTCCTGATATTCGTCGACGAGCACGTGATCGAAGCGGCCCGACAGATCGGCGGCAATCGCGGGCTCGGCGGCCATGTGCGACCAGTACAGCAGCAAGTCGTCATAGTCGAGCACGCTCTGCTTCTGCTTCGCGTCGACATACGCGGCGAACAGCGCGCGCAGATCGGCTTCCCATTCGCGGCACCACGCAAACGCGCCGTCGAGCACGTCCGCCAGCGACGCGCCCGTGTTCACGACGCGCGAATAGATCGAAAAGCACGCCGTCTTCGACGGGAAGCGCTTTTCCTTCGCCGAAAAGCCGAGTTCGTGGCGCACGAGGTTCATCAGATCGGCGGAGTCTTCGCGGTCGTTGATGGTGAAGCTGGGCGCGAGACCGATCAGGTCGGCGTATTCGCGCAACAGCCGCGCGCCGACGCTATGAAACGTACCGGACCACGTGAGCCCTTGCGCAAGCGCCGCGCGCGAGCCGAGCGCCGCCCCTGCGATGCGCGTGACGCGCCGGGTCATTTCGAGCGCGGCGCGGCGCGAAAACGTCAGCAGCAGAATGCGGTGCGGATCGACCCCGTTGACGACCAGATTCGCGACGCGATGCGCGAGCGTGTTCGTCTTGCCGGAACCCGCGCCCGCGATGACCAGCAATGCGCCAGGCGGACGGGTGAGGTCGTTTGCGCCGTAGTCGACCGCTTCGCGCTGCGCGGCATTGAGCTTCGCGAGCCAATCGGCGGCGGCCGGCGGGGAAGACGGGGTATCGGCGACGGAAAGCACGATCGGCGGGTCGAAGAGTGAAGGCGACGCATACTGTATATCCATACAACCCGCGACGACAAGCGCCCCATTTTCGGCGCGCATGAACCCCATGAAGAGGCTCATGCGAGACGTGACGCGCTACGCAGCGCGCAAAAAAGCCCGGCTTGTCACCGGGCTTTTGTGCCACACGGCGCGGCACCGTCGTGCAGGCCGCGCAATGAACACTTATTGCGACTTTGCGTCCTTCACCTTGGCTTCGGCGTTCGCCTTGTCGGCATCGGCCTGCGCCTCGGTCTTCTTCTTGTCGGCCTTGGCCTGTGCGACGTCCGCCTTCTTGTTGGCCTTCGCCTGCTCCTTCGCGGCCTTGCTGTCGGCGTGCGTCATGGGCTCCGTGGCCGGGTCATGCGTCTGGGCGACCGCGAGTGTCGTCATGCTGCCCGCGATCAGGCCAGCGCACAGCATGCCCAGCGTCCTGTTGACGGTGTTGTTGGTGTTCATGTTGTCCTCCCTGTTATCCGATGTTGATGAGCGTCGGATGCTTCCATGCGATTGCGATTGATGTGCGATTTGCGACTTGCGATTGCGCGCGTCAGTTGTGCGCTTCGCCCGATGCCGCCGCGCCCGTGGGCTGGCCCTGCATGTCGGCCTTCAGCTCGTTCGACGCAGCCGCCTTGTCGGCCTGCCGGTTCACCTTGGCGCCGCGGACCTGCTCGTTGTAGGTGTCCTTCGCCGCCTTTTGCTGCTCCTTCAACTGCTCCTTCGACATCTTCTTTTGCGCGCGATATTCCGCGTTCGCCTTTGCGTCGGCGTTGCGCTTCTGCACGAGCGGGTCCGTCGAGCCGGACGCGGTCAGGTTCTGCGGCGCGGGTGCAGGCATCTGGACGCCTTGCGCGGCGGGCGCCTGCGCAGGAGCCTGGGTCTGAACCTGGGCCTGGGCGGACATGTCCGCGGCAGGCTGCGCGCTCGTCTGGGCAAATGCGGCCGTCGACGCAACCGCAGTCAGGGCACTACCGATCAGGAGCTTACGAAGCTGGTTCATGGCAATCCTCTCTGAAGTTTGTCGGTGTCGGCGCGTGGTCGGGGACGGGGCGGTTGCCGACCCTCGCCGGCTGCGCCGCACCTCGTTCACGCTGCCCGCTTGCCGCAAAAATGCAGCAGGCTATTCCACAGACCGGGCCTTTGCGAGTGGAGTTCGCCACAAAAGCTGACTGTTACTCACCGTTTCATTTCCTGACAACTGAATAACATCTGCTTGCAAATACCGACTGGGTTGCCGCGCGCAGCCGCATTTCCGCGCTTCAGGGCCGCGCGATGGCTTATCATGCGAGTCGCTTTTCACGACCGCCGACGCATGCGTCGCTTTGCAACTGCCATGCCCAATCTCGATTTCACCCTGACCGGCGATTACGTCGAACTCCACAATCTGTTGAAGATCACGGGCCTCGCCGACAGCGGCGGCTCGGCGAAAGTCATCGTCGCTTCGGGCGCCGTCACCGTCGACGGCCAGGTCGAAACGCGCAAAACGTGCAAGATCCGCGCGGGACAAGTCGTGCTGCTCGGCGACACGCGCATCGCCGTCCACGAGTCGCCCAGCTGACGCACGGGCGCCTTCGCTGCTCGCCCGAAATACGTCCTGCATCGGGCTCGACGCGCGGCATGCCTAATCCCGCACCAAAAATGTGCCTGTTGATCGACAGCGCCGCTTTCCCGCAATAAGCTGTCCGCCTGGACAGAAAAAATAACGGCGCGCGCCCGCCATGCCCGCGCATGTCGCCCTTTGCGCCCCGAGCGCTTCGAACAATGAATCCGACCGGAATGTCCCGCACATTGAGCGGGCCGCCCACACTTTCGCGTCACGCCGCCGATACCGCGCGTCTCGCCGCCCCGCTCGCCATCGCGCAGTTGTCGCAAATGGCGATGAGCGTCACCGACACCGTGCTGCTCGGCTCGCTCGGCCCCGACGCGCTCGCCGCGGGCGGCCTCGGCGCGAACCTGTTTTTCGTCGTCGTGACGCTGCTGCAAGGCGTGCTGACGTCCGTCAGCGTGAGCGTGTCGCATGCGCGCGGCGCACAGGCCGAGCATCGCGTGCCGCACATCTACTGGACGGGCTTCGTGCTGTCACTGCTGCTGTCGGTGCCGGCGTTCGTACTGCTGTCGTTCGCGGCGCCCATCCTGACCACCTTCGGCGAGCCAGCGCTGCTCGCGCACAATGTTGGCGAGTACTGCGCCGTGTTGCGCTGGGCAGCGCCCGGCAGCCTGATCGGGATCGGACTGATGCGCTCGTTCCTGCCCGCGATCGGCGCGGCGCGGCGGCTACTGTGGGTGTCGATCGGCGGCGTGTTCGTCAATGCGTTTCTGAATTACGGGCTGATTCACGGCGCGTATGGCTTGCCCAGGCTGGGCTTTCTCGGCTCCGCGGGCGCGACGACGTTCACCGTCTGGCTCACGGCGCTCACGCTGATGGCGCTGCTGCACCTGCGGCCGCGCTTTCGGCACTTCGTGACAGCCACCCGCCCCGACGTGCCGCTGATGGGCGAACTGTTCGGCATCGGCTGGCCGGTGGCGATCACGTATGGCGTCGAATCGACGCTGTTTCTCGCGACGGGGCTGATGGTCGGCCTGCTCGGCGAGTCGCAGCTGGCGGCACATCAGATCGCGCTGAATGTCGCGTCGGTGGCGTTCATGGTGCCGCTCGCGATCGGCCAGGCGGCGAACGTGCGCGTCGGCTTCTGGTCGGGCGCCGGACAGCCGCTGGCCGCGCGCCATGCGGGCTTCGTCGCGCTCGGCCTGGGCGTCGCGTTCATGAGCCTGTCGGGGCTGCTGCTGATCACCGCGCCGCGCTTCATCGTCGGCTTGTATCTGCATCTCGATGATCCCGCCAACGCGCCGACCGTCGCGCTCGCCAGCTCGCTGCTGGGCGTGGCCGCGATTTTTCAGATCGTCGACGGGATGCAGACGGTCGGCTCGGGTTGCCTGCGCGGATTGAAGGACACCCGGGTGCCGATGATCGCCGCCGCGTTCGGGTATTGGGGTATCGGCTTTCCGACGGGCTATACGCTCGCGTTTCATTTCGGGCTGGGCGCGCGCGGACTGTGGTGGGGACTGGCAGCGGGGCTCGCCAGCGTTGCGCTGTTGATGACGCTGCGCTTTCACAAGAAGAGCAGCTGAGCTGATTTTTTGCACGCGCGCGCGGCGTTGGCCAGCGTTGGCATTGCGCGGGCATCATCGCCGCGCATCCGCGTCGCCGCTTCACGGTTCGCTCTTGGTCCTTCCCGGCAATACACGGCAATACACGGCAATAGACGGCAATACACAGCAATACCCGGCCATACCCGGCCATACCGCCTCACATTCAGGCACGCTCGTTGCAGTATCGAAGGCGGGACTCTTCGGCCCACCTCGATGTTTGTCCGTAGAATTCCCCCGTCGATAGACGGCGCGCCATGTGGGAGAGCCGCGCCGCTCAATTGGAGGAACAAGCGGCGCCCAAGTCACCCGCATGTGCCGGCAGATCAGTCTGGATCGCGTGATAGTAGTCGACGACGAGGTCCATCGACCCGACCACATTGAAGGCGGCGACG
>NZ_JACFYJ010000181.1:0-6988 GCF_037126505.1 Paraburkholderia bengalensis | reverse complement strand
GCCGTCGAGTCCCTTCTTCACGATCTCCGACACTTCGAGCGTCGCGGGCACCCGCTTTTTGTCGCGTTGCGCAAGCGCGCGGTAGATCACCTCGATGCCTCGCTCGCGGCGAGACACGATGCGGGCGTCGGCAAGGCGGTCGCCATCGGCAAGACTGTCATCAAGGCGGAAGTGCAGGCGACGCGCGCCGCCGCTCACACGCTGGTTGGTGCACGCCGCCAGGTCATTGCGGCGGATCAGTACGTGCGGCGGCATCCGTGGAGTTCGGTGCTGGTCGCGGCAGGAACCGCGCTCGCCGTAGCGGCGTTCGCGCGGCGCCGCAACGACGCCGACGGTGCTGGAACGCCGCCGTCCGCCGACGACGCCCGGTAAGTATCGACCCGCGCAGAAGCCGCCGCCCGCGAACACATCTGGACAAAACTGTCCAGTTGAAACATCGGGTGCAGGACCCGCGCGTCGTTTCCGCGCTTTTTATATAGCGCCGCGCAACCGCCCCGCATGGCTAGACAACTACATTACGTTATACCTTCATTGCACGCGTAATCCGTACCGATCATCCGCACCACTGTCATAAAAAGCACAATAATGCATAGTCAATGATTCAATATTGCTAGAAGAGCAACAATCGTTGATACGCTTGCGATACAAGGCTTCTAATACGCTGTCAGTTTTTCGATACACCTTAATTTTTTTCAGTTCTTACCCTGGGAGACACTGCGCTATTCTCCGTTTCGCAACAACGAAAACCAATCATCTGCGTGGAGAAATGGATGAAACGAATCGCACTGTCGACGCTCTCGCTGGCACTGCTCGGCGCTGCAGGCGCAGCACATGCACAAAGCAGCGTGACGCTTTATGGCTTGATCGATGACTCGATCCAGTACGTTAACAACGCCAATGCGGCGAACGACAACCTCTGGGCACTCGCAGCAGGCAACCTGCAGGGCAGCCGCTGGGGCTTGAAGGGTACGGAAGATCTGGGCGGTGGCCTGAAGGCGATCTTCCAGCTGGAAAGCGGCTTTGATCCGAATACGGGCAAGATGGGCCAGGGCAGCCGCCTGTTCGGCCGTCAAGCTTATGTCGGTCTGACGCACGATGCATACGGTACGGTCACGATGGGCCGCCAGTACGACCCGCTGGTCGACCTGGTCCAGCCGCTGACGGCTGACAACTACTTCGGCAGCACGTTCACGACGCCGGGCGACGTTGACAACAACGACAACAGCTCGCGTACGAACAACGCAGTGAAGTACGTGTCGCCCGTGTGGAGCGGCTTCCAGTTCGAAGGCATGTACGCACTTGGCGGCGTGGCCGGCGCAACGGGCGCAGGTCAGACGTGGTCGGGCGCAGCAACGTGGAGCGGCGGTCCGTTCAGCGTCGCAGCCGGCTACATCCGCATGGACAACGGCAACACGGCAGCAAGCCGTGGCGTGACGCCGGCTAACCCGACGGGCACGTGGGGTTCGGGCGCAACGTCGGACGGCACGATCGATTCGCAGATCAACCGCGGCTACGCATCGGCCAAGTCGATCAGCATCACGTCGGCTGCTGCACAGTACGTGACGGGTCCGTTCACGTTCAACGCACGTTACAGCTTCGCGCAATACAAGCCGGACGGCTTCTCGGCGTTCTCGCAACAAGAGAAGTTCCAGGTTGCAGGTGCGTACGCAGGCTATCAGATCACGCCGGCAATGCTGGTCGGTCTGGCCTACAACTACACGCACGGCGCAGGCGACACGTCGGCGAACTACCACCAGGTTTCGCTGGGTGGCGACTACAACCTGTCGAAGCGCACCGACCTGTACCTGATCGGCGCATACCAGCACGCAAGCGGCACGCAGCGCACCAGCGCAACGACGACGCAAGATGCAGGCGCTTCCGTCGGTTCGTACGGCTTCGACGCCGGTTCGGACCACCAGGAAATCATCAGCCTGGGTATCCGTCACAAGTTCTAATAGAACAATATGACCTACGGCTCGATACGTCGGGCCGTACCCTGAAGCCAGCCGAGGCGCAAGCCGAAGCTGGCTTTTTTCATGGGCCGGCGGACGGGACGAGGACCGCGCGCGCTGGTGGCGCTGCGATGGCGCTGCGATGGGACTGCGATGGATTGTCGCGCCGCCGCGCCAGGACCCGTGAACTTTCCCGGACTATCCGCGCGCCTTGGGCTTCTCGGCTTGCGCGAGCGTTTGCGCGACCCGGGTTTCTTCGATGGACGTGGACGCGCCCCGCTCCGCATCGGCATGAAGCGCGCCACGCAGCGTCGCCGGCGGCCGGTACAGCACCATCTCGCCGATGTGCCCGTTTTGCGGCACCTCGCCCGCGCTTTGCCAGTCCGGATCGGGAATCTCGCTGAATACCTGGCGCAACCGTTCGCCCCACGTGCGGTGAATCATCTGAAAGTACGCGTTGTCCTGATCGATCGACACGAAGCGCGTCACCTTCAGCGCGTCCTTTTCGTAGACGAGCAGGTCGAGCGGCAGCCCGACGGAGAGATTCGAGCGCAGCGTCGAGTCCATCGAGATGACCGCGCATTTGGCGGCTTCGTCGAGCGGCGTGGACGGCACGAGCACGCGGTCGATGATGGGCTTGCCGTACTTCGACTCGCCGATCTGAAAGTACGGATTGACGCGCGACGATTCGATGAAATTGCCCGCCGCGTAGATCATGAAGAGGCGCGGACGCGACGGCACATCACCGTCCGCTCCGTTGCCGATCTGCCCGCCGAGAATGAAACTGCAATTGAAATCGACGCCGAATTCCTGCAACGCGTTCGCTTCGCGCTGATGGACGTCGCGCACCGCCTGGCCCACGACACGCGCGGCGTCGGCCATCGTCGGCACGGTCCACAGCGTGGCGCGCGACGGCCCGGACGGTTCGGACAACGCCTGCAGCACGGCCTGCGTGAGCGACAGATTGCCCGCGCCGAGCAGCACCAGCATGCGATCGCCGGGCTCTTCGAACACCGACATCTTGCGCGCCGTGCTGATGTGATCGACGCCGGCATTGGTCCGCGTATCCGACAGGAACACCAGCCCTTCGTCGACGCACATCGCCACACAGTAAGTCATGACAGGAATCCGGACGGCTGCCGCACGTACCGTACGTGAACGGTCGAACGGCGGACGAGCCGCAAAATGGCAGGGGCCGCAGCAGCGCCGCGGGACGCTGCCATTGTAATGCGCGCGCGTTGTGCGCTGCAGCCGATGTTCGCCGTATCGATACGCCGCGCCCGCCCGCCGCGCGAGCGCGATGAGTGGCGCCGCATGCGCTATTGCGGCGACTGCTCGTGCGCCTTCACGGCAACCGCTACGTCGAGCGTCTCTTCGAGCCCGCCGATGCGCCGGCCGCGCACGGGCGACGCCGCTTCGTAATCGCGCGCCGCCGCGAGCCGGCAATACATTTCGCTTGCAAAGGCCGCATGCGTGACGTCGACGGAGACCCAGCCAACGCCCGCGAGCCACACGTCGACCCACGCGTGACTCGCCGCATGCTCGACGTCGCCGGGCTCGATATAGCCGCTCACGTAGCGCGCCGGAATGTTGCGCGCGCGGCAGCAGGCGAGCATCAGATGCGCGTGATCCTGGCAAACGCCCTTGCCGAGCGCGAGCGCCTGCGACGCCGTGCTCGTCACGACGGTCGCGCCCGCTTCGAATGTCACGCGATCGGCAATCTTCTCGGCGAGCGCGATCAGTGCCGCCGGCTTGTCGAGCGAGGGCACCGACGCAGCGAGTTCGCGGATCGCGGGATCACAGTCGGTCAGGCGCGTCGCGCAGGTGAAATGCTCGAGCGGAATCACGCCCACGTCGGTGCCGAGCCTGCCGTCCGTCAACGCGAACGTGTCGATTTCGCCCGACACGTGTACGCGTATTTCGTCGTGCGGCTTGTTGAGCACGAGCGTGTGCAGCACGTTGCCGTAGGCGTCGAACGTAGAGTCGAGCTTGCCGGGCGCATCGAGCGTCCAGCGGCGCACGGTCTGCGACGCGCCGCTCAACGGCGTCAGGCGCAACTGCTGGATCGAATAGTGGACCGTCGATTCGTAACGGTAGGACGTGTCGTGGCGGATAGTCAAAAACATGGGGGCACTCCGTCAGGCAACGGGCAGCATCAGATAAGTACGCGCGACCATGTTGCCGAGTTCGAACACGCGGGCAAGAAACTGCGTGAGCCACGCATGCAGGCCGGCTTCGAAAATCTGCCGGATATCCGCGTACAGCAGCTCGGCGCGCAGCTTGCCGGCAAAGCGCTCGCACTGATTCGAGCCCTGCGTGCGCAGCATCGCGAGGTTGTCGCAGACGCCATCGAGCGACGCCAGCAACGAGCGCGGCATCTGTGAATTCAGGATCATCAGCTCGACCACGCGCGCGGGCGTCACGACATCGCGATACACCTTGCGGTAGATTTCCAGCGCCGACACCGAACTCAGGATCGACGTCCAGTAATAGAAGTCTTCGAGCTGGCGCGCGGCCTCGCGCGAGTTCGGCTCGGCGTCGGCGAAACGCACGTCGAGAATGCGCGCGGTGTTGTCCGCGCGTTCGAGGAACGTGCCGAGCTGCGTGAAGAAGAACGCGTCGTCCTGCAACGCCGTGCCCATCGTCACGCCGCGCGACAGATGCGAGCGGAATTTCACCCATTCGAACAGCGACGCCGGATTGCTCGCGACCTGCCCCATCGACGTGCGCTCGTTGAATTCGAGCCACGTGTCGTTGATCGTTTCCCACCACTCCGTGGTCAGCGTGCCGCGCACCGCGCGCGCGTTTTCGCGCGCCGCCTGCAGGCACGAATAAATACTCGACGGGTTGGCCGGATCGGCGACCATGAAGTCGAGCACGTTCTCGCGTGTCGTTTCGTCGAACCGCTGCGCAAACGCGTCTTCGAGCTCGGAGATGCGCAGCACCGAGCGCTGCGTGCGCTCTTCCTGCTCGGACGTCTGCGGCAACAGCTGCGCTTTCAGGTTGATGTCGAGCATGCGCGCGGTGTTCTCGGCGCGCTCCATGTAACGGGCCATCCAGAACAGATGATCGGCAGTGCGGCTCAGCATGTCGGCTTTCCGTGGTGATTGGGCGCGCCCGCTTCGAGTGCGGGCGCGCCGGGTTGCCCGTTTTTGCTCCGGCATCGCGATGCCGGGCGTTCAAGGTCCGGTCGCGTCAGTCGACCATCCAGGTGTCCTTCGTGCCCCCGCCCTGCGACGAGTTGACGACAAGCGAGCCCTCTTGCAGCGCAACGCGCGTGAGCCCGCCCGCGCACATCGTCACCGTCTTGCCGGACAGCACGAACGGACGCAGGTCGATATGACGCGGCGCAATGCCCGCTTCGACGAAGGTCGGGCAGGCGGACAGCGCGAGCGTCGGCTGCGCGATATAGCCTGCGGGCTTTTCGATCAGCCGCTGGCGGAACGCTTCGATTTCCGCCGAACTCGAAGCGGGCCCGACGAGCATCCCGTAGCCGCCCGCGCCGTGCACTTCCTTGACGACCAGCTCGGGCAGATGCGCGAGCGTGTACGCGAGATCGTCAGGCTTGCGGCACTGGTAGGTCGGCACGTTGTTCAGGATCGGCTTCTCGCCCAGATAGAACTCGATCATGTCGGGCACGTACGGATAGATCGACTTGTCGTCGGCGATGCCCGTGCCCATCGCATTTGCAAGCGCGACACGGCCCGCGCGATACGCCGTTAGCAGACCCGGCACGCCGAGCGCCGAGTCAGGGCGGAATGCGAGGGGATCGAGAAAGTCGTCGTCGACGCGGCGATAGATCACGTCGACGCGCCGCGGCCCTTGCGTCGTGCGCATGAACACGTAGTTGTCGTCGACGAAAAGATCCTTGCCTTCCACCAGTTCGACGCCCATCTGCTGGGCGAGGAACGTGTGCTCGAAATACGCCGAGTTGTACATGCCCGGCGTCAGCACGACGACGACGGGATCATCGACGCCTTCGGGCGCGACCGAGCGCAGCATGTCGAGCAGCAGATCGGGATAGTGCGCGACGGGCGCGATGCGGTTCTGCACGAAGAGCTCGGGGAAGAGCCGCATCATCATCTTGCGGTTTTCGAGCATGTACGACACGCCGGACGGCACGCGCAGATTGTCTTCCAGCACGTAGAAATCGCCGTTATCGCCCGCGCGCACGACGTCGACGCCCGCGATGTGCGCATACACGCCGAGCGGCACGTCGACGCCCTGCATCTCCGGGCGGTACTGCGCGTTGGTGTAGACCTGGTCGGCGGGCACGATGCCCGCGCGCACGATGTTGCGTTCGTGATAGACGTCGTGGATGAACAGATTGAGCGCCCGGACGCGCTGGCGCAGACCCGCTTCGAGCGTTTGCCATTCGCCGCGCGGGATGATGCGCGGAATCAGGTCGAACGGAATGAGCCGCTCGGTGCCGGACAGATCGCCGTTGACCGCGAACGTGATGCCGACTCGGCGAAACAGAAGATCGGCTTCGGCGCGTTTTCGCGCGATGGCTTCACTGCCCTGCTGCACGAGCCATCGTTCGAACCGCTGGTAATGCGGCCGCACGGCGTCATCGTGATGACGCATCTCGTCATAGCATCGCATGTCACGCCCCACTCTTTTTGTCGGATAGAAGGCGAATGCGCTGCGCATTCGGTTTCGCACACGATCAAGCAAGCGTTATGCCATTTGCCCTTCACGCGCTGCCCGCGGAGGATGCACACGAAAAGCGCATGGAGATAGGCGGATATGGCGATGCCATCGTAGCGCGGTGTTATGCGATGCGCCATATCTGTGCGTTCGATCGCGTACGCGGATCGAATCGATGCAGAGGCGAACCGAAATGGTTCGGGTGTGTCGGTTTTTTGTCTGCGACGCTGGGCGAGCATTTGCTGTTGCGCGTTTTGCCCTTTGCGCGGGCATCCGCGTTGGCGCCTACGCGGCGCGGGCGTTGCCGGTGTGTTGCCCTTTGCGTGGGCATCCGCGTTGCGCCTTCGCGGCGCGGGCGTTGCCGGTGTAGGTTTGCCCTTTGCGGG
>NZ_JACFYJ010000180.1:0-7118 GCF_037126505.1 Paraburkholderia bengalensis | reverse complement strand
TTCCGGCTCAGTGCGCTTCCGGAGTGAGTTCAGCGGGCAAACCAGGCGGCGCCCAGTGCGGCAGCCCGCTTGCCTGGATCCGCCAGCTATCTGCGACGCGGGGCGAGGCACCCAGGTGTATGTGTGATCGCGCCGCAGTCCGGGATTGCGGCCAAGACAGGGGATTTCGATGACATCTCACACCGAACCCATCCTTCGCCGCCTCGGCATGAAGGCACTTCTCGTGCATCACGAGACCGAATCGCGCTCCGCAAGCGGACGCGCCACGCAGGGGTTAATTGCCGAACTCGAGCAGCGGTTCGTCAACGTCATTGTTGCGACTACGGCCGACGATGCCGTTGCGGTCATCGCAGCGGATCCTCTCATCCAGTGTCTGCTACTGCACTGGGAGCTCAGCAACGATGAAACTCATCAGCAGGCGCAGCGCGTGCTCGATGCGCAGCGCAAGCGAAGTGCGACGGTTCCCATCTTTCTGCTGGCGAGCCGCACGAGTGCATCGACCGTACCTGTCGATGCGATGCAGAAGGCGGACGACTTCATCTGGATGTTGGAGGACACGACCGCTTTTGTCGCGGGAAGAATCGTCGCCTCCATCGAACGCTATCGCGTGACCGTTCTTCCCCCGATGTTCGGCGCACTGGCGCGCTTCTCGCGCGTATTCGAATATTCGTGGCATACCCCCGGTCACGCGGGCGGCACGGCATTTCTCAAATCCACCGTGGGACAGGCGTTGTTTGAATTCTTCGGCGAACAACTGTTTCGCTCGGATTTGTCGATCTCGGTTGGAGAGCTCGGGTCGCTGCTTGACCACAGCGGGTCAATCGGTGAGAGCGAGCGTTATGCCGCGAGGGTATTTGGCTCGCATCGCAGCTACCACGTGACCAACGGTTCGTCGATGTCGAACCGGGTGATCCTGATGGCAAGCGTCACGCGCAACCAAATTGCCCTGTGTGACCGCAATTGCCACAAGTCCGCAGAGCACGCGATGACCATGTCTGGTGCGATTCCGACCTATCTCGTGCCGTCGCGCAACCATTACGGAATCATCGGGCCGATCATGCCGGAAAAGCTCACTGCAGCGGCGGTCCGTCTGGCAATCGAAGAAAACCCGCTCGTCGGAAATCGCGCAGGTGTGAGCCCCATACCCGTCCATGCGCTAATTACAAATTCGACTTACGACGGTCTCTGCTACAACGTCACACGCGTCGAAGAACTGCTCGGTCAAAGCGTCGACCGTCTGCATTTCGACGAAGCGTGGTACGGCTACGCGCGCTTCAATCCGCTCTACAGGGACCGCTTTGCGATGCACGGCGATCCTGCGCAGCACGATGCTTCGAAACCCACCGTGTTCGCGACGCATTCGACGCACAAGCTGCTGGCGGCACTGTCACAGGCGTCATTCATTCACATTCGCAACGGGCGCAATCCAATCGAACATGAGCGCTTCAACGAGTCGTACATGATGCATGCGTCGACGTCGCCGCAATACGCGATCATTGCATCGAACGATGTCAGCGCCGCGATGATGGACGGTCCCGGTGGTGAGGCGCTGACCACCGACGCTATTCGCGAGGCCGTGTCGTTTCGTCAGATGCTGGGCAGGTTGCATGCCAAGTTTGAAGAAGAAAGCGACTGGTTTTTTGATGGCTGGCAACCGGAGTTCGTGCTGGATAGAAAGACAGGCCGCCGCACGCCGTTTCACGAAGCCAGCGAAGACCTGCTGACCACCGACCCTTCATGCTGGGTGCTGCATCCGGGAGAGGCGTGGCATGGCTTTGGCAATATCGAAGACGGATATTGCATGCTGGACCCAATCAAGGTCTCCATCGTGACCCCGGGCATTGCGCCGGGGGGCGGACTGATGTCAGTCGGCATACCGGCCTGTGTGGTTACCGCTTATCTCGCCCATCAAGGAATCATCGTCGAGAAGACCACGGACTTTACGATTCTCCTGTTGTTTTCGCTTGGCATCACCAAGGGCAAGTGGGGAACCCTGGCGAACACGCTGCTCGACTTCAAGGCCGACTACGATATCAATCGCCCACTTGAACAGGTGTTGCCAAGCCTGGTGGCGAGAGATCCGGACCGCTACAGCGGCATGGGGCTGCGTGAGCTGTGCGATCTCATGTTCAGCGCGATGAGCGATCTCAAGACAACGGAGTTGATGGCGCGTGGCTTTTCGACGCTCCCACGACCGGACTTCAGCCCGCAACAAGCCTTCGAACTGCTCGTGCACAACGACATCGAATTGCTTGAACTTGCCGAGATGGAAGGGCGCACGGTAGCGACGGCGGTGGTGCCTTATCCGCCTGGTATCCCGCTGTTGATGCCGGGCGAGAACGCGGGGCCTGCCGACGGTCCTATCCTGGGCTATCTGAAGGCGCTCGAAGAATATGACATGCGCTTCCCGGGGTTCACGCATGACACGCACGGTGTTTCTGTGGCGGATGGTGTGTATCGCATCGCGTGTGTTGCGAGGCGCTGAAAAGGGAAGGACCGCCGCGGCTTTCGTTTCGTCGCGTGAGGTTTTCCGTCTTTGTCTGGCAAATCAAGTTATCGCAAACAGGAGTCAGGTCGTTATGAGGAAAACCATTGCAACCGTGATTACTGCGAGCCTTGCGCTGCTGTCTGCCCCCGACGTCTGGGCGCAAGGAAACCCGACATCGGGGTCAGCCGCCGGTCATCCAGATGAGATCGTAAAGATGCACCAGCAGGTCGCGGCGGCGAATCGCGAGTACGACCGGGAGGTAGCCGCGGCAAGGAAGGTCTTTGACCACAAGAAAGCAGAGGCCAAAAAGAGAAGGGACGCCGCGGTTGAAGCCGCTCAGAGTGGGGTGAGCCAGTAGCTCGACCGCGACAAATGCATCATTTGAAAACGGTCATCCACGTGTAGAGCGACTTCTCAACCGGCCCGTTGACTCGAAGGAGGGAAGGGATGATGAGCAAGCGGGAGGCGTGGCAGGTTATACGTCGGGAGGGCGTTCGGCATGCGGCGTATGAGATGGCCGAGAGTGGGATGTTTGCCGGGTGGGAGGCGATTGAACGCGCTTTGTGTTCACGTTATGACGCCGGGGACGTGCACACGGTGACTGATAACGCGTCCTGCAGGATCGATCTGGACCAGCGTTGCAGCCGAGCGAGAGCCGCCACGTCAAGTTCATCGACCATGGGAGGGTTGTCCGTTCAGCCTCGGACTCACGACAGGAAGTTGTTGGGATCCGTAGCCTCGGCCGGACTCCGATCGTCGCCAATATCATCTGCAGAGTCGACCGAAAAGCATCGACCAAGGACCGCGGAGCGTATAGGCCGGGTCATGGCCGACGGCAGCAGGTGGACCGTCGCCGAACTGGCGGAAGGACTCGGGGTAAGGAAACAGAATGTGTGGATGGCATTGACCGGGATGCAGGCCCATGGGTCCGTGCACGTAGCCGGCAAAAAGGCGTGTTCGGGTGGGCGGCGCTCAGAACGGGTTTATGCAACTGGTCCGGCTTTGAATGACGCGCTGGAGTCGCCTGTAGATCCTGCATCGTGGTGGCCGCAGGCAGATCTGGCGCTGGTCGCGGCCATGGATGCAATGGTGCGCTGCCGATGACGGGCATGTGACGCCTGTGCTCACGGTAAAGCAACGGGCCACGGCACGCGCCGCGTAGCCCGGCAGGCACACATCCGGGTACGAGAGAAATCAGAACGCTACGCCCGCAGTCACCATTAACCCATTGGTCCAGAAAAATTGCGACTCAATGCGGACATGACCGATCCTGCATCCAAGTGCGGGAAAGATACCGGGAGCGAATCCGCCAACGTTCATCGGCAACTTGTCCTTGTATGCACCCGTATAACCATGAACAATGCCGCCGACCATTTTCCCATAGAAGGGAGAAGACCCGAAGTTATAAAGGTAACCGCCGTAGATGACCTGCGAAAACTGTCCAAATGAATTGCGGAATAACGCACCGCCCAAGAGCCATCCGTTGCTCTTGCGAAATTCCGCACCAATCAGGGGGGAAAAGGGGATGTGATCAGGGTCGTCGTGGTAATGAACATTGTAAACATTTGTCTGAACCGATATCTCGTCGGCGCATACGGCGCCGCTACATATTATTCCGGGCGCAAGAACGAACCACGCAACCGTCGCCTTCAGAAATCGCCGTCGAGCATACGCGAGTAGCTTTGCGCACATATCAAGCATCCCTCGCTCGGTGTGCGTCGTGTCCCGATCAAAGCGTTCGGGTCTTTGTGATCGGGTGTACGGACACATAAACTTCTGTCGAATTAAAGCCATCAGTCCCATCGCCCGGATGCCGACAGGGTAGACAGTCTTGACAATCACAATCAGTCACGTTTCGTTGCGCGCTGTCGAATCAGAGTGCAGCCTTACGCGAATTCGCATCAGCCTTTGCAAACCGGCCGACTTGTTAGTCCGCGTCCTCCTCGTCAGACGCCCACGTCGGGGCGCGTAGCCGGAAAGATGTGCGCCTCACGCAGATCGTACCGTGTAGAAAGTGTCGGACCGTTCTATTCCGTCGAGACGGCTCGACACGCTTCAGTACATATCCGGCATGCCTGGCTGGATGTGTGGCAGTGCCCGGACAGATGGCGCGTTGATTCACCTTTGCGCTCGTCACGGATGCAGGCGCAGAGGGAGGCAATCTCCGGCGTCAGATGACTTTCGCGTGCTAAAGACCGGAGGTAAAGCGGCACAGCAACGCGCATTCGCCGTTGAGCCGTGTGCAGTTGGCCAAATCCGCGACGTCGGGTTCGCTAAGGGAACCAGACATGCAGCGCTCACACCCTTCAGTGCATGGTTGACTAGGGTTCTTGCTCATTGATTAACCTCCAGCTCCTGGCTGATGAGCTGCGTCCGACCGTGTCCTGCAGTTTGCTCATCCTGCGATGCGTCGACGTTCCACGCGCGGTGGCAAATCTTATTGGGCCATTTTCTATGGCCTTTTCTGGTGCCTCGCCACCTGTTATCGACAGCTGAGTCACGGCCTCTGTCGAGCATAGGGCGATTCCCAGTGAAAGAGCGATGCGCTGACCGTGGTAAGAAGACAGATCAAGACGCAGCACGGCATCGATGATCTGCCGCTTGCCCAACTGGAAAGCGAGACGAATCTGTTGATCTGTTGTGTCGCGTGCCCCCAGCCACTCGCAGATCGCTTCATATGAAATTGAAAACGCTCGGTATCCCCAGCCGAACTCATAGGCCGTGAAACACACCATCGACCCGCCGGACAGCATGGGCGCCGTAATGCGGACGGTCGGATGATTCATGGAGAGCTCCTGGGCCGAAGCACTTTTCAAGATCGCATACCGACAGGATACGACCCGTCGCAACGATCTTTTTGACGAAAATCAACGCACAACCGGCGACGCGTTTGCGATCCCACGTTTCTGGCCAATCGTACTGTGGTAATTGGCGATAGATAAGGTGGGAAACCGGCTTGTCGCCAGCGGTGTGGCCGGCGTCGTTCGTATCATCAGTTCTGGCGCGCCGACATATCAGACGTGCTTATTGCGGCAGCAAACGATCACCATGCCGGTCTGACGCCGGCGATGACCTGAGCAAGCGTAAGGAACAGGTTGACGCCGACGCTTACCCATGTGCTACGGGCAGCAACAGCCGAACGTTCGGCCGGCGAGTGTTCCGGATTCTCAGGACCGTCGAAGAGTGTTTCGGGTTTCATAAAGTAGGCCTTCCGGTGCGGTGAATGCTGGCCATCTCTCGCTGCGCGACAGTCGTCCCGGGCAGTTGTAGCGCCCCCACTCTGGCACCGGGGAAGAACCGGCAAATCGCCGGAACAAGCTTCAGAGGTACAGCCTTCAATCTTGCTCAACGCGCTAGTTGCGTCAATGGCGAAACCTCGTTCCACTGCAACGGTGCCGTTGATCTGAATCAACCAGATGCCCCCGCTTCGACCTTATGGTCGATCTAGTATGCATTCGTGCTCAATGAGGCACCGACACCATTCGACCCGCCTGGTCGGAACGCACCGCAAATAGAAGCTTGTAACCCATCCTGATCTGGGAGGCATCATGATCAATCGACTCCGTCAGGCGCTCGTCGCATTGTTTGTCGGTCATGCCGCGCTGACGCTCTCACACGCGCAGACATTGGACAAGATTGCCCGAAGCAACCAGATCGTCGTCTCCTACCGGGAGTCTGCGATACCGTTCAACTATCTGCTAACGCCGCATAAGGCCGTTGGTTTTTCGGTGGATCTGACCGAAGCGATTGTTGACGATGTACGTAAGGCACTTCGAAGGCCGGATCTCTATACCGTTTATATGCCTGTTACCGGGCAGAACCGGATTCCGTTGCTCATCGACGGCTCAATTGATCTGGAGTGTGGGTCGACGACCAATACATCGGCGCGCGGCAAAGAAGTGACGTTTTCAACCAACTATTTCTATGCCGGCACGCGATTGATGGCGAAGCGTGAATCGCATATCGGCGACTACTCCGACCTCGCACACAAGGTTGTCGTCACCGTTGGGGGAAGCACCAACGAGAAGGCCCTACGTCGGCAACTCGACGCACAGCATGTCGACGCGGGCATAGTGCTGACAAAAGATTACGCCGATGCGCTGCGCGAGGTCGCAAACGACAGGGCAGCAGCGCTCGCACTCGACGATGTTCTGCTCTACGGGCTTCGTGCGAACGCGAGCGATCCAGATACGTGGGAGGTCGTCGGCAAGACGGTGCAGATCGAACCGTATGCGTGCATGGTCCGAAAAGATGATCCGACGTTCAAGCGGCTCGTCGATGGTACGCTCACAAGGCTGATCAAGAGCGGCGAATTCACGCGTCTTTACGCAAAGTGGTTCGAATCGCCGATCCCATCGCGCGGCGTGAATCTCAAGATGCCGATGAGCGTCGAGTTGAAGGAGAACCTGACTGAACGCAGCGACCGCCCCACACAATGAGTAGAGGCGATCACCCGGACATGAGCGTGTCGTCGATCACCCGTTGCCCCGCGCTAAACCCAGCCATGAGTGCCGCCGCTTCTGTTCCAAATTGAGCTAAAGTCGAAAGTGGTGTACGGGGGATTGGGGCGAAGGATTGAAGGCGGTGGAGGATTCAGCTGAGAATCTGATTGTCGAAGTCGGAAACCAGC
>NZ_JACFYJ010000017.1:0-112023 GCF_037126505.1 Paraburkholderia bengalensis | reverse complement strand
CCGTTGAACTCTCGGCTGCCTATACCTATTCGCGCGCGGGCGGTAACGCAGGCAGCGGCAGCCCGCACTGGAACCAGGTGAGCGCGATGGCCGACTACAGTTTCTCGCGGCGCACGGACGTGTACATACAGGGAACCTGGCAAGGACTTAGTGCGAGCAGCGACTCCCCACTCGGAGTCGCCTGGATTAACGGCGTGAGCGCACCGTCATCAACGAACAACCAGGTGGAAGCGACTATCGGCCTGCGTCACCGGTTTTAGGCTCGCCGCTTGGGATTGCGCGAGGGAGCCTGCGACCCAGCGGCCGCGAGTAATTGGGCGCTTTCATCGAAGAATCAGGCAGGCCGAGTCTTTGGAGCGCTCTCGCACATCGTGATGTTTTGCACGCAGCGGTGCGACCCTCGCTGCGTGCTGATTCCTAGCTGACGATTACGGCTAGGGCTGGGCAAAGACGTCTGTGCGATTACTCAGATTCCCCGAGTTCGTTTCCACGAAAAACGGCAGAAAGCGCGTGCCGGCGGCGGCCAGACCCTGGTAGTCTCCGACGAAAAAGCCTTCGGCATTGGGCGCAGTCTTGAGATCGAACGGGCCCGCCAGATGTGTTTCGTTGCCGAACGTTGACCCCTTGTCCGCCGAGATCTTTTGCCAGATATCGGTGGGCAACGTCGCTGTGTTGCCGTCGGCGAGGTTGCGGAAGTCGTAGTAGGTCACTGCCACGGTCCCCGACGAGTTGACGCGAATGCTCGGGTTGAACGCAGGCCGTCCGGTAGGCGTATTCACGCGGACGGGAGCGCTCCATGTCACGCCGCCGTCGCTCGAAGTGGAAAGGACGATCTCATCGTAATGCCCGCCATTGAAGCGGGAATCCTGCCAGACCACATAGAGCTGGCCCGTCTTCGGGTCGATGGCCGGCTCGGGAATGTCGTCCCCCGATCGCACCGCTTCGCCCGTGTTTGGATCGAACACCGAGACGGTCTGCAAACCGGTGATAATTTTTGGCTTTGTCCAGGTTGCGCCGTCGTCGGTCGATTTGATGAATGCCACCTTGCCTGCTGATTTCGAGAAGGGCGGAGTAATGAGGTTAAAGAAGTCGTACAGCGTTCCGTTTTCCGAGTCCACGACGATCTGATTGCCGATTGTCTGTTGCCGTGAAGGTAGCGCCACAATCACCGATGGTGTACTCCATGTGACTCCGCCGTCGGTTGTCTTCGAAAACAGCGAAGGCCCGCGGAAAGCAGCCGTATGTCTGTTTGCGTACGGATTTGCATTGGGCAGTTCAAGGCGATCCCACACTGCATACGCGACGCCTGTCCGGGTCGGACTGGCCGTGACCGACTCCTTGTCGTTGAAGAACTGCAAGCTCGGTTCGTTATTCGCGATGATCGTGCTCGGCTTCGCCCACGTCAGGCCACCGTCCTTCGACACTGAGGCGAGCACGGCGTTACTGTTGTTGGACTGATTGAACGAGATGGACACCGCGTACGCTGTTCCATCTGGGCCTATGGATACCCATGGGTCGGAAGCCCGCTCGTAGTCGGTCCCGCCAGCGCATGCACTGAACGGAAGGGCGGTCGGCGTGCCCCAGGTGTAACCGCCGTCGAATGACGAACTGGCAACCAGCCCATGTGCGCCGCCGTTGTCCCATCGGTCCTGTTGCCACACACCGATAAGAGCCGAAGGATTTCCGGGGTTAGCGGCGATCCACGGCTCCACTTCCGCATTCACGTAATTCTTCCCGGGGCCGCCTATATTGCAAGAGGAAAATACGCTGGGACGGGAGACGAGAACGGGCGCTGCCCGAACAGTGGAGATTGTTGTGAGGAGGACAGCAGCGAGCGGGATGCCGCTCAGCAGTGCACGAGTTTTGTGGCAACGCATGGAAGGCTCCTTCCCAATGCAGTCGACAACAGCTCGACGCAGGCCTGCTGGCAGTCGCGAAAGACGCGGGCTGGCAATCTTCGCCACCCTGCTGAAAGATGACATCGTCGGCGCGTCTTGTTCGCATATTCTTCGCTGACCAACTCGCTACCGCGTGAGTTGCTACCGACCGCGAGCGCTGGTCGCCGCCAGCGCGTCGGTCAAGCAAAATGCCGATATAAGATCGTCGTTCCTCGTCATGCAAATATGCTTTGCAGATGAGCGCACACCTTGCACAGGTCGCAATTTGTCAGAGGTGTGGAATGGACTTTAGATTCTGAAAGATCAAGTTGCGCGATTTTTTTGTAACAAGAGAAAGCGATATTCACTCTCATTCGCTAATGCAGCGAGAACTGTTGTGTCCTCGCGCACCTCGACCTTGCGCGCCGTCGCCGTCGAGCGGGAATCTGACGCGACGTCGCACAGGTGACCGGCCTTTGAATCGGCGTACCATGTGGGCGAAAGCAGCATTGGGATGTCGTTGCAATAATCGCAGCGATTGGCAAACTATTTCCCATCACTACGATGAGCCGCGAGTTTCGAGTCCTCTTTGTCGGCAACAGCTATACCACGAGAAACGATTTGCCGACGCTGGTTGCCCGGCTTCTTGAGGCGAGCATTCCCGATATGAATGTGAAAGCAGAAGTTCTCGCATTCGGCGGAGCATCGCTAGCGGCGCATTGGAACCGCGGGGAAGTCCAAAAGCGTCTGGCTGCCCAGAAATGGAATGCCGTCGTGTTGCAGGACCAAAGCACTCGAGCGCTCCGTGCATTGAAAAGCATGCAGGAATATGTGCGAAGGTTCGTCGATGAAATTCAGGCGACGGGTGCGAAGCCATATTTGTACATGACCTGGGCCCGGAAGGATAACCCGGCGTCGCAGGCAAATATCGCTACGGCGTATGAGGATCTGGAGAAAGTGACGGGAGCCAGCGTTGTCCCGGTTGGCCTCGCATGGGATCAGTTCCGCAAACTGCGGCCCGCGATCGGCCTCTACGAGTCCGATGGAAGCCATCCATCAGTGATAGGGTCATATTTGGCGGCGTGCACTCATGTTTTCTCGTTTGCCGACATTGACGCGGTCTCCGACGGGTTGGCCGGAAATAAGTTGAGTGCTCTCGACCTGAATCTGCTCCATGAGATATGCAGGACGACCGCAAGAGCTGATAAAACATTTCGGCCTGGCGAGTTGGCCGTGCCGCCGGCTGATTAACTCTAGGGCCACCACGCGGTCGAGTAGCGTAGGGCGACTATCCTCCGTCGTCGCGCTTGTGCATGAGATCGTTCCGTTTAAGGTGACGCGGCAGTACCGCCCATCACCATCAGCCAGGAAGTCGACGCGGCGCGCGTTGCGCCTGCTTCTCACTCTTATCGGTTGACGTCATTTTTTCCGCGATGTCCCGCGCCGCTGGCGTCCGGCCGTGTGGGAACAGAACATGCCCATACGTTTCGGATGCTATCGTCCTTTGGTCCATTTCCTGATAGCGGAAGGCGAAACACCTACGGCAAGGAATGGTGAAACACGACTTGTTACAGCGTCATTTCGAGTACACACGCCAACGACCATGACCGACTACCGACTACGCCCACAACTGGAAACCGTGGAGCAGACACGGGATCGCCTGCGCCGGGCAGCGGAGGCGGCCGAAATCGGCACATTCTATTGTCCGTTGCCTCTGCAGCGCCTGTACTGGAATGCGCGGTGCAAGACGCATTTCTGGCTCGACCCCGGCACGCCGGACGATGAGATCGATATCGGTACGTTCTACCGTACGATCCATCCGGATGACCGGTCCCGTGTGCGCTCTGCCGTCGAAAATTCGATAGCGGCTGGCCAGCCATACGATGTCGAATATCGCACTGTGTCGACCGAAGGTGCGGTTCGATGGCTCAGGGCGAAAGGCAGCACCTCTTTCGATGACGAAGGGCGCGCCGTACGGTTCGACGGGATCACGATCGATATCTCAGAACAGAAGCGGGTGGAAGCCGAGCGGGATGCGTTAATCGAAAGCGAACGTGCGCTGCGGCGCGCAGCGCAATCTGCGAGCGAAGCAAAGGATGCTTTCATCGCCGCGGTGTCTCACGAGTTGAGGGCGCCCCTGACTGCAATACTGGCGTGGGTTGAACTGCTTGCGCAGAGCGCCCACGACGCGGATTTCGTCAGGAACGGTATTTCCGTCGTCCGCCGCAACGTGGTCACGCAGACCCGACTGGTGAACGACCTCATGGATGCGAGTCGCATCAGCAAGGGCAAGTTCACGGTCGAGCGAACGCCCATCGCGGTTACCGACTGCTTTAGCGCTGCGCTACAGGAAGTGAGGCCGATCGCCGATGAGAAAGGCGTGTTCGTAGCGGATCTCGTTGCCGACGAGGTGCACGTGCTCGGCGACGGCCCCCGGCTGCAGCAGGTGTTCAGCAATCTGCTCAACAATGCTCTGAAGCACACGCAGCGCGGCGGGAAAATTCTGCCTTCACTCGTGGTGACTGGCAACGTGGTGCGGATCTGCGTCGCCGATACAGGCGCTGGTATCCCCCCGCAGAGGCTGGAGGAGATTTTCGAGCCCTTCGTACAGGTCGAATGCGCGATCAACCGTGAACGCGCAGGTCTCGGCCTGGGGCTAGCTATTGCGCGCAGCATCGTCATGATGCACGGCGGGGAGATCACTGCACAGAGTAGCGGGCCGGGACAGGGGGCCGCCTTCACGGTTGTGCTGCCCGTCATGAGGCAGAGCGCGCCGGCAGGTCCTGCGCGCGAACAGGCGGAAGCGGCGTCGGTCATTCACGGACGGTCCGTCCTGCTCATAGAAGACGACGCTGACACGCTGGAGGCGCTCTCACTGACGCTCCGGCTCGAGGACATGCGCGTGCGTACCGCCAGATCAGCGGCCGAAGCTCGCGAGACGCTCAAGTACCATCTGCCCGACATCATCGTGTCGGATCTGACGATGCCGGGAGAACATGGATGCGACCTGATGAAGGCCGTGCGTGCGCTGGGCATCGACGTGCCTGCGGTGGCGCTCACCGGTTACGTGAGGAAGGAAGACGAGCAGATGGCACGCGACGCCGGTTTTGACGGCTATCTGTGCAAGCCGGTTGATCCGGCGGAACTCATCTACGTCATTGGGAAACTGATCCGCAAGTGAGCGGGGCTGCAAGCATGGATCTCCACGCGCTCGTGTCGAATGAAGGAAACTTGCCCACGCATGCCGCGCTGCAGTGGCACATACATTGCGGCGAATACGATGAGGTGACCAGCAGGTCCATGTGATGGTTCGTCCCGCGCAGACTAAAAATGGAAAGCAGACCACTCCTTCCGGCCCGTTTCTACCAGCACGTTTTTTCAGTTCTTCCCAGCCCGTGTCTTATCGTCCATGCGGACCCCTGTTTCACCATTGTCGATGCGAATGATGCCTATTTGCGGGAAACCGTTAGCGAGCGGGATCAGCTGGTGGGGCAACCGCTGCTGGATGTGTTTCCGGATAACCCGGATAACCTGAAGGAAAAGGCTACGCAATCCCTGGCCGAGTCGTTGCGGTGGGTAGTCCGATACCGTCGGACGGATGCGATGCCTCTGCAAAGATATGACGTCCCAGACCGGGCGAGTGGCAACGGGCAATTTCTCAAGCGTTTCTGGAGTCCGATAAATGTGCCCGTTCTAGACCACGATGGATCGGTGGCTTTCATCTTGCACCGCGTCGAGAACGTAACGGATTTGGTCTCCGACGTTCTTCAGACGACTGATGGAAGTACTGTCCACGCGCTGCCGCACTGGTGGATCGAGAGCGAGTCGGAACTGATCAGGGGGAGTCGTCGACTCGGCAACGCCAATGCGGAACTCCGCCGTGTAAGCGAGGAAGCCGTTGAACTTGCGGCACGCCTGAAAGAAGAGAGCACGCGAAAGGACGAGTTCCTGGCAATGCTCGGACATGAATTGAGGAACCCGCTGGCCGGACTGGCTTCTGCATTTCAATTGATTCAGGGCAGCGACGCGAACCGGTCGATTCCGGTGGACATCACAGCGCTGATTCATCGACAGATTGCCACGCTCACCAGACTTGTCGATGACCTGCTCGATGCGTCCCGGGTGTCCCGGGGAGCGATCAAACTGGCGCGCGAGATCGTCGATCTGCGGATGGTGGTCGAAACCGCAGCGTACTCTGTGCGGCGAGATTTCGAGCTGAAGCGCCATACGCTGAGCATCAACATTTCTCCCGACGACTACTCGCTGCGAGGTGACGAAACCCGCTTGCAACAGGTGGTCGCCAATCTGTTGTCGAACGCAGTGAAATATACGGATGCGGGTGGGAATATCGAAGTGCGCCTCAGGACGCGCGGCCCAAAGAGAAATCGCCGCGCAGTGCTAACCGTCTCGGACAACGGGCGGGGCATTCCTCAAGCCTTTCTCGAAACCATTTTTGAACTGTTCGCACAGGTTCACACCACGATGGACCGTGCAGAGGGAGGGCTAGGCATTGGTTTGAATCTCGCGCGACGCCTCGTTGAATTGCACGGGGGAACACTTCGCGCCCAGTCACGGGGCGAGGGAAAGGGCAGCGAATTCACCGTCGAGCTGCCCCTTGTTGAAGCGCCGCAACGTCAACCCGAGCCGTCAACGACTTTGGCGTGCGTGACTGCGACGCCCAATGTGACAGTCTTGTTAGTGGAAGACAACGAGGACGTCAGGCTGGCAACGGCAGCAATGCTGGAAAGCCTCGGCTACGTCGTAACGACTGCCCGTGATGGTCCTGACGGCCTCGCGGCCATAGAGTCGACAAGGCCTGCCGTCGCGATCGTCGACATCGGGCTGCCCGGGCTCGACGGGTACGAAGTGGCCCGACATGCGCGACGTCTACTTGGTTCAAGCTGTCCATTTCTGATTGCACTGAGCGGTTACAGCGGTGCCGAAGTGGCAGCGAGGGCAAAGGCAAGCGGCTTCGACTGCTCGTTCGTCAAGCCGGTCAACGTTTCGTTGCTAAGAAGCACAATAGAGTCTTTCGCATTGGGCTAATCGAGCGTAAGTCAACGTGAATGGCGACGGGAAGCTATCAGCACCGACCACGGCTCGACCAGCTGGCAGACTCCTGCGGAAACAGCGCGACAGAAGCGAGATTAACCGCGAAGCTCTTTCGGCCCTTTACCTGTCCATCGTTTCAGTGCACGTCGGAAATTGGCGGCATCGCTAAAGCCGAGCAGTGTGGCGATATCGCTCGCGCTCATTTTCGTTGTCTGCAAGTACTCTTGCGCAAGGGAAGACCGCACGTCGTCGAGAATTGACTGGAATGATGTTCCCTCTGCCTGGAGGCGCCTGCGCAGCGTGCGTTTGACCATGTTGAATCTGGCAGCCATTGCGTCCATCGAAGGAAAGTCGCCGGGATTGGTCAGGAAGACCTGATACATCTCACCCGACAGTCCACTCGACGTTTTCTCCTGGCTGACAAGGCGATCGCATGTCTTCTGCAACAACGCTGTCGTCAACCTGTGAGCCTTCTGCGGTTTCTGGTCGAGAATCGAGCGCTCATAGACGAGCTCGCAAGCAGGCGCATCGAACTCGCAATGGCAGCCGAGATACTTTGTGTACAAGCCTGCGTGAGCGGGTGGCGGGTACGAGAAAGTGGCCCGCAGCGGTGGACATTCGCGGCCTGCGATTTCCTGAAGATGTGCGACGTTGAGACTGACTTGCTGCTCGATAAGGAACTTCCAAAGCCTGGGTGAGAGATCAGGGACGATCGGATCGACAAAAGTCCATGTGACGGTCTCATCGTGCTCCGCCCATTCGATGTTGACGGGCGGAGTCGCCAAACGGCGGTACTTCACGGCTAACCGGAAATACTCGCGCAGCGAAAGGCATGACAACAGCGCATATCCATAGATCCCATACGCTGACAGGTGTAGACGGCGACCGACCTCGAGAGCTGTAGCGGGATCTGTGGCGAGCCTGACAGCGTTCTCGCATACGGTCAGATATTGACGCACCGAAGTCAGTTCGAACGCGTCGTACAGCTTGTCAACACCAACCCCGCTCCCCTTGAGACTGTCCTCGGGTGCGATGCCCTGCTCGGCAAGCACCTCCACCACGGCGTCGATCTTGTACGGCGCATAAATCTGCTCGTTCGGCAGCGGAAGTTTCGATTTCACGGTTCTGTCCCGAATGTCCCTTTTTGACCCCTGCGAGTCCCTTAATGACCTTTCGGCGAGGAGAGTATCTCACTACCATGCTGATCACAAGCATCAGGGACCTCATCGCACCGGTCGCACACAATCAAATGACGGAGACAACGTGAACATCACTACATCGACTTCGGCATCCGCCTCGGCCTGTCACATGTACCTGGTACGCGGAAGCGTTCACGCGGCACCGCGACGACCCAAGTCACGGCGGCATCGGTAGCGCCACGCGCAATTCCGCGATTCACGAGCGGCACAGATATCCGTACACGAGGACACCTGCGCAGATCGCAGTCGTGGTCTGCGCTCGCGGTGCCGAATTGATCAAGTAGAGGGGACGAGACATGGTGCAGATGGTGCAAAACGACGCTGAAGATTCAAGGCGCGGAGTCGCTCAGTCGGCAGTGCAAGTCAAGCGAAACATATCCGGGCGATTTACCGAATGGAGTCTGAACTGGATTCCTGACTCGATGGTCTTCGTCGCGGCGCTCACGATCATTGTTTACCTGATGGCATTGGGGTTGACTCGCCATGGCCCATTGGAACTGCTGGACGACTATGCGAAAGGCTTCTGGGTATTGCTGACGTTTGCGATGCAACTCACCGTGATGATGGTTACCGGCTTTGTCGTTGCCGATTCAAAACTGGTGAAGGCAGCAATCGTTCGCGTCATCAGCCTCACGACGACGGCCCGATCAACGTTGATCCTGTTCTGCCTGATCGTTGGTGTCGTGAGCTGGCTGCACTGGGCAGCAGGACTGATGGTGGCCATCGTGATGGGCAAGGAAGTCGCAGTACGCAAGCGCGGCTTGGGAATCCATTATCCCGTTCTGGCGGCTGCAGCGTACACAATGATGCTCCTCATGGCGAATGGACCGTCGCAGTCTGCACCGCTGCTCGCGGCTACCTCGGGCAATTTTCTTGAAAAGACGATCGGCGGCCTGATTCCGCTCACGCAGACGGCGTTGTCTCCGTTCCTGCTGGCGCTCGTGCTTTTTGAGCTCGTCACGTTGCCCGTCATTTTTGCATTCCTGATGCCGCGGAACGGGCGCGCAGTTGAGATCAGCGACGCCACTTACGACGAGTTCACGAGGCCGCCCGTGTCAACCGGTTCGACGGAGAACCTGCGTCCCGCCGAACGTTGGGAACGTTCGCGCGTTCTGCTGACTGTCCTTGGCCTGGGCATCCTCATCTGGTCGGTGCGTTTTCTCGCCACCATGGGCGCAGCAAAACTCGACTTGAATGTCATCAACTTCATGTTGTTTGGGCTGGGCATGGTGTTGCACGGATCGCCTCGCAGCTTCACGGAATCTGTCAAGCAGGGTGTGGGTACCACGTACGGAGTGATCATCCAGTTTCCGCTTTACGCAGGCATCTTCGGATTGATCGTCCATTCGGGTCTGTCGGACATCATCACGCACTGGTTCCTGTCGATTTCGACGGCAGGAACGTACGCGTGGATCGTGCTCATCTACACGACGATCATGGATTTCTTCGTTCCTTCCGGCGGCTCGAAGTTCGCGGTCGAGGCGCCGTACATCATCGCTGCTGGCCAGAAGCTTGGCATTCCTGTCGCGCACGTCGTCAACGCCTACAGCACGGGCGGACAACTCGCGAATCTGATCCAGCCTTTCTGGGCGTTGCCTTTCATGGCCGCGTTCAAAGTACGCTTTCAGGACATTCTTCCCTACACATTCGCCATGTTCTTGTATGCCCTTGGCGTAGGCAGCATTGCATTCCTGTTATTTCCGCACGGTCTCTGAGGCCACCCACTTTCGCGATGAAGCACCCCTCGCGGGCGATGGCGACGTGCTGCGCGTGTCCAACATGACGATGGAGAGTGAATGAGAGCAGCAATCATTGGCGCGGGGTCGCTTGGCACCATCATCGGTGCACTGATCACGCGCGCTGGAAAGCAGATTGACCTGATCGATACCTATAGAGAGCACGTGGACGCGCTCAACAGCAATGGCGCGACGATCACCGGGTCAGTCGAGATGAATGTGCCAGTCGTCGCCCTCACACCGGATGAAATAGCAGGGCACTACGATCTGGTGTTTTTGCTCACCAAGCAGACGAGCAATAGAGACATGCTGAGCAAACTGCTCGCCCACCTTCACGCGGACAGCATCGTCTGTACGCTGCAGAACGGCATCCCTGAACACAGCGTCGCTGAAATCGTAGGCGCGCAACGTACGGTCGGAGGTGCCGTGGGGTTTGGCGCGACGTGGGTAAAGCCTGGCGTCTCGTCACTGACGTCCAGCTACGATGTACTAAAAAGCTTCGCATTTGAGATTGGCGAAATCGATAACGCAATCCGACCCAGGTTGACACAGGTTCAGTCGTACCTGCAGTGCGTGGGTGCCACGGAAATACGCACCGATCTCATGGGCCTGCGTTTCAGCAAGCTTCTCATGAACGCAACGTTCAGCGGAATGTCGGCTGCGCTCGGTTGTACGTTTGGCGACGTTCTGAACAATCCCAAGGCGATGACATGCCTCGCATTTGTCGCAGACGAATGCATCAAGGTAGCTCATGCGCACGGCGTACGCCTTGTGCAGATGCAAGGCGAAGACTTCGAAACCTTTCAGCTGGATAGTGCGGCCGACATCCCTGCAAAGATGCCGATGTATCGGAAGATCTGGGGGGCACATGCAGGACTGAAGGCCAGCATGCTGCAAGATCTTGAGAAAAGGCGGGATACCGAAATCAGCTATATCAACGGCCTAATTAGCGACATGGGACGCAAGCGGGGCGTTGCCACTCCGTTCAACGACAAGATTGTCGAATTGGTACTCAAAGCACAGACCCGCCGCGAGCTTAGCAAGTTTGAGGATCTCGAACGATTCGACGAGCTGCTCTCGATATACGCGGGCGAATCTTCTTGCTTGCCAAGCTTGTGACCGGCAGCAGCGCGTCCGGCGTGGCGACGTCGAGCGCGCACAAGAATTCAATCAGGCAAATCAGAGGGAAATGACAATGGCTCGTCAGGACAGGAAAGTCATCATTACGTGTGCCATCACCGGCGCTATCCATACGCCGACGATGTCGGACGCGTTACCGTACCGTCCGGAGGATATCGCAAGGCAGGCCATAGACGCCGCAGAGGCGGGGGCATCCATCGTGCACCTGCATGCCCGCAATCCGACGAATGGGGCTGTGTCGATTGACCCCGACCACTTCATGCAATTCCTGCCCCATATCAAGGCATCAACCGACGCGGTGATCAATCTGTCGACGGGAGGCAGTCTCACCAATACGATGGAAGAGCGAATCGCACCGGCGCGCCGCGTGTCGCCCGAAATGTGCTCGCTCAATATGGGCAGCATGAATTTCTCGATGCACCCTTTGGCAGATCGCTACAAGGAGTGGAAGTTCGACTGGGAGGAACAATATCTGCGCAACTCCGATTCGTATATCTTCCGCAATACGTTCCGTGACATCGGTTTTTCTGCGAAGGAGTTGGGTGAAGGACACGGTGTCAAGTTTGAGCACGAATGCTACGACGTGGGGCACTTGTACAACCTCAAGTTTTGCATGGATATCGGTATGTTCAAGGCACCCGTTTTCATCCAGTTCATCTTTGGGATTCTGGGCGGTATTGGCGCCGAACTCGACAATCTTCTCTTTATGAAGCGAACAGCAGACCGTCTGTTCGGTGACAACTATCGTTGGTCAGTTCTCGGTGCAGGTGGTGCCCAGATGAACTTCGCAACCACGGCTGCCATGATGGGAGGCAACGTGCGCGTCGGGCTCGAAGATTCGTTGCATATTTCGCGCGGGAAGCTTGCGAAGTCGAATGCGGAGCAGGTGACCAAGGTCCGTCGAATACTCGAAGACCTCGGTTATGAAATCGCAACACCCGCTGAGGCGCGCGCTATTCTTGCCCTCAAGGGCAGCGAAAACGTGGGCTTCTGATCGCCCAATAGCGGGATTGATGCCGGGCCAAAAGAGCGGGGGCTTTTCAAGGAATTGGCCAAAGGCCGCCGATCGACATTCATTCGGGAATCGCCGGCAATTTCGCGTCGACTCCATGACTTGTCCCCGTAGAAGTCAGCATTAACCGTCCGATTTGCCAACCGACCGCAGTCCTTTCGGACTGCTGTGGCACGGGATCAATGGACTTCCCGCTGGGACAAATCATCGACCAGCGTGCGTGCGGCCTGGTAACCGCCGTCAAGCGCTTCGGATTCGCTGACGAAAGGACGTCCCGCCTTCTCCACGAATCGGAGCGGTGAGAAGCGCGACAACTGGGTGCCGGGTTCGCAGATTCTCACGACGGCAACATAGCCCGGCTTTCCCGATGGGCGCGCGCCTTTTCGGTTCTGAAAATCGGACTCGATCGCGATCTGCAGGGTATATCCGTTGTACTCGTAACTCTGTGTCATGGCCTCTTCCCGTTACTGCCCACGCCGGCAGCTACGCGCGCCCGGCATTGCTTCGAGTCTCTCGCAGATCGCGGAGAACTCAGTTTCCGTCACGCGCGAGAGCGCGATCTGGATGTCGTCGAATTCCGGATCATCCTCGGACTGCTGAACGACAAACTGCTTGACCCTGATCTTGCCTGAACCGAGTGCGGTAACCAGCGTGTCCAGGGAAACCGACCCTCGCTCGACCAGCAACTGCACGTTTCGTTGCTGCCGAACCGAGATAAAGCGGCGCTCAAGGGGTTTGATCCCCGCCAGGATGATCAGCATGATGACCGTAGCGCCGATCGCCGCCGTGTACATTCCGCCGCCCACCGCCAGACCGACACCGGCGACCGACCAGAGACTGGCCGCCGTCGTCAGGCCGCGAACGATCTCGCCACGAAGCAGGATGGAGCCTGCACCGAGAAAGCCGATGCCTGACACGACCTGCGCGGCGATCCGCGACGGATCGAGCACGACATCCTTCTGACCCAGCACGTCCGCAAAACCGAACGCAGACACCAGCATGATCAGCGCGGAACCCATACAGACCAGCATATGAGTGCGTAGCCCGGCTGCCCAGTTCAGCCGTTCGCGCTCGAACCCGATCACGCTGCCGAGCAGGGCAGCGATGAGCAAACGGGCGACGATTTCCCAGTTACTGATCACGATGAGCCAGGTCCGACGTCGATGAGCGCGAATTGTGACATTTATGTGACATTTCTGCTGGGAACATGGACAATTTGTGTTGTGATACGTTCACAAAATCGCGAACAGGCAAGGAGCGCATGAAAAATCGGGCAACCGTGCTGTGCATTCGCGGCGACCGCATTCTGCTCGTGGCGAGAGCCCGTGCGAGATGGGCGCTGCCGGGCGGCCGGATCAAACGCGACGAAACACCCGCGGACGCCGCGCGACGCGAGCTCGAGGAGGAAACCGGTCTCGCGGCGACCGATGTGATTTACCTGTTTCAGTTTGGCGGGTCGAGCACCCATCATCACGTGTTCCTCGCCGACGTGCCCACGCATGCTGAACCGGAGCCCATGAACGAAATTGCACGGTGCCGCTGGTTTGTGCACAGGAAGATAGCGACGCTGTCAGCGAGCGTACCGACGCGTGGCATCGTCGAACTCGTCGCCAGGGCGACGACGGACACGGACGGGAGCTGAGCAGGAGCCCGCTGGCGGCGGCGCCGGCCGTCAGCTTCGCAGCACTTCGTTTTTGGCGAGCTTGAAAGGCAGATGACGCACGCCGCTGACATTGATAATTTAGTATCACCAACTAATCGGGGTTAAAAGCGTAATCGCCAATGCGCTCGTTCGCCTATCGTCTGGTTGTATGACACATAAAAATCCGCCGTGCCGCCATCGTCATATAGAATGACGCGCTTTGCCCGTTCTCGCCATGTGGTTCAAGAATCTACAGCTTCACCGTCTTCCCGCTCCGTGGAACGTGAGCGTCGAGCAAATGGAAAAGTGGCTCGCGCCGGATGCGTTCCAGCCCGCCAATAGCGTCGAGACCCAGCGACAGGGCTGGGCGCCGCCGCGACACGACGGCGCGCTCGTCTACTCGATCAACAAGCAGATGCTGCTGACTTTCCGCGCGGAAAAGAAACTGCTGCCCGCGTCGGTGGTGACGCAGGTGACGAAGGCGCGCGCGTTGGAACTCGAAGAGCAGCAAGGTTTCAAGCCGGGCCGCAAGCAGATGCGCGACCTGAAAGAGCAGGTCACCGACGAACTGCTGCCGCGCGCCTTCAGCATCCAGCGCGACACCCGCGTGTGGATCGATACCGTCAACGGCTGGCTTGTCATCGATTCCGCTTCGCAGGCGCTCGGCGACGACGTGCTTGGCCTGCTGGTCAAATCCGTCGACCGCTTGCCGATCGCGAGCGTGCGCGTCGCGCAGGCGCCCGTCTCCGCGATGACCAACTGGCTGCTGGCGGGCGACGGCCCTGTCAATTTCACGCTCGACCAGGACACCGAACTGCGCTCGCCCGCCGAAGGCAATGCGACCGTCCGCTATGTCGGCCACGCGCTCGAAGCCGACGACATGCGCCGTCATATCGAAGCGGGCAAGCAATGCATGCGCCTTGCGATGACGTGGAACGATCGCGTGTCGTTCGTGCTCACGCCCTCCCTGACGATCAAGCGCGTGACACCGCTCGACGTCATCAAGGACGCCTCCGACCCGACCGCGCAAAACGACGACGAACAGTTCGACTCCGACTTCACGCTGATGACGGGCGAACTGGCGAAGATGCTGGACGGCATCGTCGATGCGCTCGGCGGCGAACTCGACGATGGCATTGCGGCTGCGAGAGCCGCCTGACGCGCAACGCGTTCGCGTCTCGGCACGCGCGGAACGTGCAATGTGCAAATTGCAACGTGCAACATGAAAAAGGCCCGCATGCAGCGGGCCTTTTTCATATGCGTGGGACAAGTCGCGCGAGCGCTAATCGAACATATTCCTGAACGCGACGGCCACGATCACGGGCACGCACATCACGAGCGGAATCGCGAAGTACGGCACTTCGAGATCGACGTACCAGCTATAGACGAGCCAACCGATGCCCGCGCCCAGCGTGCCGATGCCGATGAGCGCCGTCAACACGTTGAGCGTCGTCGGCGACGGACGCCAGCGCGGTTTGTCCTCTTTGGGCGAAGGCGAATTCATTGCAGCTCCGGAGCGAATCGACATGAGTTGTTGTTTGTTCGATTCTACTCCGGCGGCCCGCCGTCAGCAGGATGGCCCCGGCAAGCCGCAGGCCGCGCTGAAAGAACATTGAAAGCGCGGCGGGCGGTGGAGCTGTCCCGCTTATTCGAACGCCTTGTCGTTCGGATTCTTGTAAAGCGTGCGTAGGTTGTCGCTCATCGGAAAGTCGAAGTTCATGTTCTTCGGCGGCACGGGCTTCATGAACCACTTGTCGTACATCGCGTCGATCTCGCCGCTTTTCATCACCTGCGCAAGCGTGTCGTCGACCACTTTCAGGAACGCGGGATCGCCCTTGCGCAACATGAAGCCATACGCCTCCGACGACTGCGGCGTGCCGACGATCACCCAGTCGGCAGGCTTCGCGGTCAGCGTGCGCGTGCCGGCGAGCAACACGTCGTCCATCATGTACGCAACGGCGCGGCCCGTTTCGAGCGTCATGCGCCCTTCGCCGTAATCCTTCGCGCTGATGATCTGCATGTTCATCTTCTTGTCTTCGTTCATCTTGCGCAGGATGCGCTCGGACGTCGTGCCCTGATTCGTCACGACCGTCTTGCCCGCGAGATCGGGAAAGTCCTTGATGCCGGAATCCTTGCGCGTGAGCAGCCGCGTCGTCGCGACGAAGAATGTGTCGCCGAACGCGACCTGGTTTTGCCGCGACGTGAGGTTCGTCGTCACGCCGCATTCGAGATCGACCGTGCCGTTCTGCACCAGCGCAATGCGGTTCTGAGACGTGACGGGAATGAAGCGCACCTGCAGATTCGCCTTGCGCGTCTTCACCTTCACGGCATCGATGATCCTGTTGCAGAGATCCTGCGAGAAGCCGATGACCTGATTGTTCGAATCGACATACGAGAACGGCACCGATGTCTCGCGATGGCCGATTGCGATCAGATTGGCGGCCTCGATCTTCGCGAGCGTTGGCTGCGATTCCTGCGCGTCAGCGTTGGCCATCGACGCGAAGCACGGCGCCGCGACGCACAGGGCGAGCGCGAGCGAAGTCAGTCGGTTCATTGCTGGTCCTCTGGTTGGACAATCGATTGGAAACGAACGGCACGGCGCGCGCCCGCATGATGTTTACATATGTTGCCACAACAAAAAATTACGCAACATATGTTTTACCCTTAGGGTTTGCCCTCGAGGTTTGCCACGACCCTTTGGTTCGCTTGCGACGCGGCGTGGGCCGTCATGTGCGCGGCGCGCAGGGGTGGCATGATGGATGCACCATTTCGTCGTGAACGTTCGTCCGAATCTGCCGTTTCGTCGTCAACCCCACCCAGGAGAAAGCCGATGCATGCCGTTCGTCAATGGATCGCAGGAATGGTCTTCACCCTGACGCTGGTCGCCTTTGCCGCGCTGGCGCCGCTGCCTGCCGACGCGCAGTCCGCGCCAGGCGCCGCGCCGCCGCCCGTGCCCGCTGGCGACGGCACGTTCTTGCTGACCATCTTCCTGAAGCACGACGAATCGAAGCCGCTGCCGAAGATCAACCAGCAGCTTGCCGAGCAGGGCTTCTACAAGGCATTCCCGCCGCCGGGCATCGAAGTGGTGTCGTGGTACGTGATGATGGGCATCGGCCAGGTCGTGACGCTGCGCGTGCCCGCCGACCGTCTGCGTGAAGTGAATCGTGCGATCGAGGAAACCGCGTGGGGCGGCTACCGAACCGAGTTCTATCCCACATACGACTACAAGGCGCTTGCCGAGCAGGCACGCGCGAAGAACGGCAAATAGCCGCGCGCGTCGTCAGGCCGTGTTGCGCGACGAATGGGAGCCGTTGTTCCGTTTGCAAGGCATGCAGAATCCGCTGCCGCGCATGCGGATGCTCGATGGATTCAACGAAGGCGGATCGCATTCGAGGCGACCGATTCGTCGGCGAAGGACAGTGACGCTCGAGACGGTGGTCCGCCCGCTGGTCGAGCGTTCAGTATGAGGGCGTCTCTGCGGCGCGGGCAGTCCCGCCGCCGTTTGCGATGCCGGCAGGAGCCTTGCGGGCATCGCGAAGATAACAAATATTACGCGGCGTCGGCCGCGGCTGCCGCAGACGCATGCAGCAAGACGGGAATCGACTTCGACGTCGGCGTATTGCATACGTCGGCCGTGCTGGAAAGCGGCACGAGCGGATTCGTCTCCGGATAGTAGGCGCCGAGGCATCCACGCGGAATGTCGTATTCGACCAGCAGAAAACGCTCGGCGCGCCGCTCGATGCCGTCGTCCCAGATCGTTTCCATATCCACCCAATCTCCCGCCTTGAATCCCAGCATGGCGATGTCGGCAGCGTTCGCAAACACCACGCGGCGCTGGTTGTACACGCCGCGATAACGATCATCGAGCGCGTAGATCGTCGTGTTGTACTGGTCGTGCGAGCGCGTGGTCATCAGCGTCATCGCGCGTTCGCCGTGCAGCTTGCGCGCGCGCTGGATCGGCGTGTCGCGCTGGATCTGATGCACGACGAAGTTCGCCTTGCCCGTGCCCGTGTTCCAGTCGCGTTCGCGCGAAGCGACGCGCAAGTGAAAGCCGCCCGGCTGCGCGATGCGCTTGTTGTACTCGTAAAAGCCGTCGATCGACCACTCGATGGCATCGCGGATCTTTGCGTAATCGTTCGCGTAGCCGAGCCAGTCGACCTTCTCGCTGCCGAGCGTCGCATGCGCGATCTGCGCGACGATGCGCGTCTCAGACATGAGGTTCTCCGACGCGGGCTTGTTCATGCCATACGACACGTGCACCATGCTCATCGAGTCCTCGACGGTCACGCCTTGCGGCACGCCATTCTGCAGATCGATTTCGGTGCGGCCCAGCGTAGGCAGGATCAGCGCGTCGCGGCCATGCACGAGATGGCTGCGGTTGAGCTTGGTCGTGATGTGCACCGTCAGGTCGCAGGCGCGCAGCGCTTCCCACGTGCGCGGCGTGTCGGGCGTCGCGATCGAGAAGTTGCCGCCCAGACCGACGAACACCTTCACGTGGCCTTCGAGCATCGCTTCGATCGTTTCGACCACGTCGTAACCGTGCTCGCGCGGCGGCTCGAAATCGAACACTCTGCCGAGGCGATCGAGAAACGCGTCGCTCGGCTTTTCCTCGATACCGACCGTGCGGTTGCCCTGCACGTTCGAGTGGCCGCGCACCGGGCACAGACCCGCGCCCAGACGCCCGATATTGCCGCGCATCATCATCAGGTTCGACAGCATGTGCACGGTCGGCACGGAGTGCTTGTGCTGCGTGAGTCCCATGCCCCACGTCGCGATCACCCGCTTGCCGTTCGCGTAGATGCGCGCGAGGTCTTCGATGTCTTCACGCAGCACGCCCGATTCTTCCACGAGCGCGTCCCAGCTTTGCGCGCGCAGATCGGCGGCGAACGCTTCGAAATTGGCCGTGTGCTCGTCAAGGAACGCCACATCGAGCACGCGCTCCGCGTTCTGTTCGATCGCGATGTCGTCCAGTTCGAGCACGCGCTTGGCGACCCCCTTGATCAGCGCGAAGTCGCCGCCGATTTTCGGCTGGATGAACGTCGACGCGATCTTCACGCCCGACATCTTGACCATGTCCGTCACGTGCTGCGGGCTGGCAAAACGTTCGAGGCCGCGCTCGCGCAGCGGATTGATCGACACGATGGTCGCGCCGCGCTTCGCACATTCGCGCAGTTCGCCAAGCATGCGCGGATGGTTCGTCGCGGGGTTCTGGCCGAAGATCAGCAGCGTGTCGGCGTGCTCGAAATCTTCCAGCGTCACCGTGCCCTTGCCGACGCCGACGGTAGTGGGCAGGCCGCGGCTCGTCGCCTCGTGGCACATGTTCGAGCAATCGGGGAAGTTGTTGGTGCCGTACATGCGCACGAACAACTGATACACGAATGCTGCCTCGTTGCTCGCGCGGCCCGACGTGTAGAACGCGGCCTGATGCGGGCTATCGAGCTTGTGCAGATGCTTCGCGATCAGCGCGTAGGCGTCGTCCCATGAAATGGGCTTGTACTTGTCGGTGCGCGCGTCATAGACCATCGGGTCCGTCAGGCGGCCGTGCTGTTCGAGCGTGTAGTCGTCCTGCTTCATCAGCGCGTCGACCGTGTGCTGCGCGAAGAATTCGGGATTCACGCGCTTGGTCGTCGCTTCCGCCGCGACGGCCTTTACGCCGTTTTCGCAGAACTCGAATGTGGATGCGTGCTGCCGGTCCGGCCATGCGCAGCCCGGGCAGTCGAAGCCGTCGGGCTGGTTCTGCTTGAGCAGCGTGCGGTAATTGCCGCCCGAGACCTTTTCCTTGATCAGGTTGATCGCAACGTATTTCAGCGCGCCCCATCCCGCGGCTGGCCCCGTATACGGTTCGATGCGGCCTGGCTTGGTGGTGGTCTTGTCCATGTTCTGCGTCCGGTGTGGCGTGATGTTGTGGCAAGGGTAGTGGGGAATACGCGTAGCCGGTGTGTACACAACGTGCGAAAGAAAAAGAGTACAGTTTCGACTGTTATCGTTGAAAATTCCCCGCGACGGCGAACTGTGCTCAAAAATTGGGCGCCGTGCCCGTCTGCTGTGCCCGCTCGAGAGGCGTCGTTGAAGCTCTACGAAGAATTGGCGAAGGAGATCGAAGGGCAGGTGAGGCGCGGCGTGTTCCGGCCAGGCGAGCGCGTGCCGTCCGTGCGGCAAACCAGCCAGCACCGGCAGATTTCGATCACGACGGTGCTGCGTGCTTACCTGCTGCTGGAAAGCAAGGGCATCATCCAGAGCCGCCCGCAATCCGGGTATTTCGTGCGCCTCGGCGCGAACGATGCCGCAGCGCCCGTGCAGGAACTCGACGTATCGAAGCCGATTGCCGTGTCCGCGCAGGTCGATGTGAGCCGGCTGGTGCTGTCCACGTTGCGCTCGATCGGCAGCGACGAAGCTGTCCCGCTAGGCTCGCCGTATCCCGATCCCGGCCTGTTTCCGTTCCAGAAGATCAACCGCTACGCGCATGCGATCGGCCGCCGCAAGACGCAATGGGGCGTGACGGACGAGCTGCCGCCCGGCAACCCGGACCTGATCCGGCAGCTCGCGCGGCGCTATCTCGAGAACGGCATCGCTGTCGATCCGAACGAAATCGTCGTGACGGTCGGCGCGACGGAGGCGATCAATCTGTGCCTGCAGGCAGTGGCGAAACCGGGCGATACCGTCGCCGTCGAATCGCCCACGTTCTACGCGATGCTGCACGCCATCGAGCGCATGGGTTTGCGCGCGATCGAAGTGGCGACGCATCCGCGCGAAGGCATCGACCTCGGCGCGCTCGCGCAGATACTCGACAAACGCAAGATTGCCGCGTGCATGGTGATGCCGAACTTCCAGAATCCGCTCGGCTTTCAGATGCCCGATGAGAAGAAGCGTGAGCTGGTGAAGCTGCTCGCGAAGCACGACGTGCCCGTGATCGAAAACGACGTCTATCACGAACTGTATTTCGGCGACGTGCATCCGGGCGCGCTGAAGAGCTACGACAGAAAAGGGCTGGTGCTGCATTGCGCGTCGTTTTCGAAGACGCTGACATCCGCTTATCGCATCGGCTGGGCGATGCCGGGCCGCTACCGCGAGCAGGTCGAAAAGCTCAAGTTCCTCAACACGCTGACCACGCCGTCGATTCCGCAACTGGCGATCGCCGAATATCTGAAGCAGGATGGCTACGAGCATCATCTGCGCAAGCTGCGCAAGGGTTTCGCGCAGCGCGCGAAGCTGATGACGACGCTCGTCACGCGCTTTTTTCCCGAAGGCACGCGCGTATCGCATCCGATGGGCGGCTACGTGCTGTGGGTCGAGTTGCCGCCTGCCGTCGATTCGATGCAGCTGTACAAGCTCGCGCTCGAGCACGGTATCACGGTCGGCCCCGGCTACATGTTCTCGACCACGGACGGGTACAGGCATTGCATCCGCCTGAATTACAGTTATGCATGGTCGCCGGAAATCGAAAACGCGCTGGTGACGATCGGCAAGCTTGCAGCCGCGAACATGCGACTCTCTGGAGATTCCACGTGAACCCGAACGACTCGGCACACGACAAGCATTGCGACGACGATGACGACGACAACGGACTCGATCCGACCGTCGAGCAGCTGCTGATGCTGCTTTGGGAAGCGGCGAGCGCGACGGCAGGGGACGGCAAGCCGTGGTCGCTCGCGAAGATCAGCAAGCGCGCCGAGCTGCCGATGAGCACGCTGCGGCGCTATCTGACGCAGCTGCAATCGGCGGGCGTGATCGATGTGCAAATGGACGATGAGGGGCGCGGCACGGCCTCGCTGACGGCCGAAGGGCGCGAGCTGTGCGAGGCGCTGTTCGGCGAGCCTTGAGCGTGCATTCGCGTGCGCTTGTGCGCGTTCGCATGCGCTTGCATCGCAAAGCGCTGCGTCAGGGCGTGGCCTCGTCGGACACGGGCAGGAACGACAGGCGCGCCGCAATCAGCATCACGCAGGTAAGGACTGCGATGCCCGTCAGGATGCCCGCGAGCCGCAGCATCGCCGGGTGAGGATCGGCGGACCACGCGTGGTCCTGCACGAACACCATGAGGAACGCGATCGTGAACTGCCGCCCGATGTAGCTCGCGCCCTCCTTGCCCGTCTGCACGTGACAGCCCGCCCAAACGCCCGCTGCGAGCGCGAGCAGGCACGCGGCGATCTGTCCGTGCATCAGCGGCAGCAGCGCGATGCCGACGGCGCCCGCGATCAGGCAGCCGAACATGCGCTGCACCATCTTGTCGGCGACCGGCTTTTGCGAGCGTACGACGAGCGCGCTGGCGGGCAGGATCATGACCGCGATGGTCGTCACGATTGCCTGCGCGAAGCCGGGCAGATCGAATGCGTAGGTCATCGCGGCGACGATCGAGACCGCGATGCCCGCCTGCACGCCGAGCACCATGCGCGCGTGGCGCAAGGTTTCGAAGGTCGGCGGCACGGCGTTGGCGGACTTCGCCGCCGCCGCCACGACTTTCGACGCGGGACGGTGCCGCTCGTACCAGCGGATGACGACGTGAAACGCGCCCGACACGGCGACGCAGGCAAACGTGCCGACGCACACTTCGGCCACGCGCAGCATCGCGAACGAGGCCGTCGGGCCGAACGCCAGCAGTTTGTGCGCCTCGAACGTGACCATCACCGACGTGATGCCGCCCAGCACCCACGCATACGACGCCGACGAACCGTTCGCGCGATACACGCAGACGCCGCCGATCGCGCCCAGCACGGGCACGAACAGCCACGGCCGATCGCCGATGATCGGGCCGGCGAGCGCGCCGACCAGGGCGCCGATGATGGTGCCGAGCACCCGATGCAGCCCGCGTTGCGCGGACGCCGAGAAGCGCGACTGCATCACGGCGAAGCCGCTGATCGCGGCCCACCATGTGTTCGGCAGATGCAGCAGGTGCGCGAGCGCCACCGACAGCACGACCGAAACGACGGCTTCGATGCCGAACAGCGCGCGTTCGGGCGTCGGTTTCCACGCGGCGAGTTCGCGCCCGAGCGCGGCGAGCGACTCGCGGCCGATCTGCGTGAACATGTTGGGGCGCATCGTCAGGCGGTCCCGAGTGGAGTTCAGCGCGTCGCGATTGCGGCGGCTGCGCCCGCCATCATCGTCGCGCTGGCGCGGTTCGCGATCCGCACCGCGCGGCGGCTCTTCAACAGCGCGCGCGCCTTCACGGCGGCAAGCGCCCAGACGAAATCGACCGTCATCAGCACGGCGAACATCGTCAGCGTCAGTTCGAGCCATGCCAGCGTGCCGACGCGCGACAGGTCGACGATGGTCGGCAACAGCGCGACGTAGAAGATCATGATTTTCGGGTTGCCGAGCGTGACCATCAAACCGGCGGCGAACATGCGCGCCGGCGACTGGCCACGCGGCAGGGCGCCTTCGTGGACCTCGGCGGGCGCGAACCACATCTTCCACGCGAGGAACAGCAAATAAGCGACGCCCGCGAACTTCAGCACGATGAAGACGAACGCGAAGGTGCGCGCGAGCACGGCGATGCCGGCGACGGCGCAGGTGAGCCACAGCGCTTCGCCGATCCACATTGCAGCGAGAAACGGCAGCACATCCCTGAAGCCGTTGGTGAGGACGCGTGCGACGAGCGCCGCGATGCTGGGGCCGGGCGAGCCCGCCGCGACGATCAGCGCGAGCGCGAAGACGAGAAGGCCGGAGAGTGCCATCGAACGACTCCTTGCAAGAGGTTCCCGCTGGGCATTATATCGGCGTGATGCGCTTATCCTGATTCCGCGTTTGGACTCGGATTGCGCCGGGTTGAACTGCACGCGCGGGCGGTGTCACACTGTGCGCTGATCTTCCACGACCTTTTTCGCCCCGTTCGATGCAAGCGCCCGCTGTCCTCTATCGATTCGCTGTGCCCCGCGACGTCGCGTCGATACGCGTGGTCGAATCTGAGGCTGCGCAGCGTTTCGTCAGCGTCGGTCTGACGGGCATCGCGGCGGCGCGCCCGATGGACGCGCCGTTCGTGCTGAAGAAAGTGCGGGCGTCCGAGGTGATCGTGGCGGAATGCGGCGGCGAATGCGTCGGCTTCGTGATGTTCGCGATGCTTCGCTCTCGCATCTACGTCGAGGCGCTCGATGTCGTGCCGCAACACGCCGGACGGCGCATTGGCGCAGCATTGCTCGACGAGGTGGACGCCAGGGCGCGCGAGTCGGGCGCGACGCGCGTCGAGCTGTCGACGTTTCGCCATGTGCCGTGGAATGCACCGTACTACCGGCGGCTCGGTTTCAGCGAACTCGCCGACGATGAACTCGACGCCACGCTGCTGCGCATCCGCAGGTTGCGCATCGCGCGCGGCGTCGACGAGACGAAGCGCGTTTTCATGCGGCGCGAAGTGAAGGCTGCGGGATAAGGGCGCTCGTGTATCCGCTCGCGCATCGCATGCGTGCAGATAAAAAAACGCCGCGGGAGAACTTCCCGCAGCGTTTTTCTTTTGCTGACCGACGTTGCGATGCCGCGATGAATCAGTTCACGGCTTCGAGCGTCGGATAGTCGGTGTAGCCCGCTTCGCCTTCGGCGTAGAAGGTTGCCGGAATCGGCTCGTTCAGCGGCGCGTCGAGTTCGAAGCGGCGCACGAGGTCGGGGTTCGCGATGTACAGCTTGCCCCACGCGACAGCATCCGCTTCGCCCGCATCGAGCAGCTTCTGCGCGCTTTCCTTCGTGAAGCTTTCGTTGGCGATGTAGACGCCGCCGAAGGCCTTCTTCAGTTGCGGGCCGAGGCGGTCGTCGCCGAGCGCTTCGCGGGCCGCGATAAAGGCGATCTTGCGCTTGCCGAGTTCGCGCGCGACGTAGCCGAACGTGGCGGCCGCGTCCGAATCGCCCATCGTGTGCGCATCGCCGCGCGGCGCGAGATGCATGCCGACGCGATCGGCGCCCCATACTTCAATGCATGCGTCCGTCACTTCGAGCAGCAGGCGCGCGCGGTTTTCGATCGGGCCGCCGTAGGCGTCGGTGCGCTTGTTGGTGCTGTCCTGCAGGAACTGATCGAGCAGATAGCCGTTTGCGCCGTGCACTTCGACGCCGTCGAAACCCGCTTTCTTCGCGTTCTCCGCGCCCTTGCGATAGGCGGCGACGATGCCCGGAATCTCCGACACGTCGAGCGCGCGCGGCGTCACGAACGGGCGCTGCGGACGCACGAGGCTTACGTGGCCTTGCGGTGCGATCGCGCTCGGCGCGACGGGCAGTTCGCCGTTCAGGAACACCGGGTCGGACACGCGGCCCACGTGCCACAGCTGCAGGAAGATCTTGCCGCCTGCGTCGTGAACGGCTTTCGTCACGAGCTTCCAGCCTGCCACCTGCTCATCGGACCAGATGCCCGGCGTGTCCGCGTAGCCGAGGCCTTGGGGCGTCACGGATGTCGCTTCGGAGATGATCAGGCCGGCGCTGGCGCGCTCGGCGTAGTACTTCGCCATCAACGCGTTGGGCACGCGCTCGTTGCCGGCGCGCTGGCGCGTGAGCGGCGCCATCACGATACGGTTCTTCAGCGTGAGATCGCCAATCTGGAGCGGGTCGAAAAGATTCGGCATGGTTCCAATCCTTGTGGGCCGTGGCCCGTCTATGTCAAGACTGCATTCGGGAAAAGCGAAGATGCGCGAAGACGCGGCGCGCGTCAGAGATCCGCGTTCATGTGTGCGAGGAACGCCTCGATGACGGCCTCGTTACGCTTGAAGAACACCCATTGGCCAACGCGCTTCGACGTGATCAGCCCCGCGCGCTGCAACGCGGCCAGATGCGCGGACACCGTGGACTGCGAGAGATTGCAGCAGTCGTCGAACTGTCCGGCGCAGACGCCGTGATCGTACGAAAGCTCCTGCTCCGGAAAATACTTCTCCGGCTCGCGCAGCTTCGCGAGAATCACGCGGCGCGCCGGATTGGCGAGCGCCTTGTGAATCGCGTCGACGTCGATGGCAATGGTCTTCGGGTTGGTCTTCGTGCTCATGAAACGGCGGGCAGACTCGGTAGCCGGAAATCGGCATCTGCATCGCTATGGGCCGAATCTTATATCGGAAATTTACGATATGTGTAGATGGCCTTACTTCGGGTGGGGAGATCGTTATCCGCATACAAAAAGCCAGGAACGCACTCCTCTCCCTGCTGTTCCGGAACGGTGCTGTTTTTCATTGTCATATTGACCTTAGCATCGGATCGTCGGCGAATGCCAATAGGCTTCGCACCATGCGCCTTCCTACGTCCGAAAGCTTACCTGAGTCGATATGAATGTCTGTTATTGGAGGCGGCCGTCGATGGTCCGCTCCTGGCCGACTGTACTCATTCACAGAAGTCGCCCGAATGCTGCCGTTGAAGGTTTCAATGGCACCTCTATAGCACCTTCATTGAACTGGGGCTCTCGGCCATGAACGGCCGTTCGATGTCGTCGTCCAGTTTCTATGCCCGGGGTTCCATAGGCTCCTGTCCAACGACCGCTTTGCGGCGAGTGAATCACGGTGACACTGCCTCAACCCGGCCATAAAGGGACGGTCGACGAAGCAACATAGATCGTCGACAATGTGCCCTGGTTCTATGCCCAAGCCTCCGGATGCCCATGATTCACGACTACGACTTTCGGTTATCTTGCCTCGTCTGAGCGGCCCTCTTCGCGAGATACTCGACGCCGAGCTTTGCATCGGTAACGCTATGGTCGAAATCAGCAGTGGTTGGCCAATGCAAAATGTGAATGTATGGCTGAAGGAGCCACTGGGACGGAAATACGCGGCTGATTACCCGGACCTCGAATACACCTATCTCGGCGACGCGCGACAGTGGCTGGAACAATACGTAGACACCAAGACCGGGGCTATGGTCGCAGCCAAGTGCTGACAATAGGCAGCCCTCAAATGAGTGGCACGCCCGCCGAGCCAGTCGTCTCGATAGTCGTCGACAATCGGCGCGGCGGCAGCAATCGACTAGTTGGCGATTTTGAAGAATATGATAGAAAAATTTGCTATTTCTCGACGAGCAGGGGTAATCGTGGCTTGGCTACTCCTCGCCATTCCCTACGGGCCCTAAACGCCTCTGCACAGACCAACACAGCTACCGACTCTTTGATCGATAGAGTTGTTGCGTTGACCGAGCATGGAGATCCAGCCGCCATGGAAAAAACAACAGCTGGATATCAGATTGATGCATCAAGGAAGTTCAATCCAGGGATTCCGGACGACACATGGGGATCTATCCGTGCCGATGTCAATGACATTATCTCAAACAAAATAAAGCCCGGGTACGGCGAGCAAGCTCTTCTAACAAGACACTTCGTTGAAAGCGCGAAATTTTCGGATGATGAACTCAGGCATCTAATAACGATAATGCAAGATCCTGTCATGCAAAGATGGGGCATTGCGATGCGCGACAGTAGCACTACGGCGTATATGGCAAAGCTATCGCAACAAGTGAATAATCAGATGTGGATGGTGGTCTCCATTGTTCTCCGACGACATGGGTTGCAGACAACCGACACATCGACAACGGCTAAGCAGAGTCATTGAGCACGTACACCACTTCCGTCGATTCCGGAAAGCGACTTATGTACGTGACGACCGCATCTAGCTCGGCCAGGCGGCCAACTAAGCCTGCGATTGTCCGTTAACGGAAGCGCCAATTGTCCGCTCTGGGTCCGGAGTGCGCGTTGACGATCGGCCGCTTTCGGGAAGCGAAATACCAATGACCGCTTTGCGGCGATCACTTCGAAGCGCGGATGGACTCCGGCCGACCCTCTCCGGACAGACAGCGCTGCCCGAACCGGTCAGTCATTCGGGCGGCCGTTACTCGGTTAGTAACGGTCATTCCTGAGCCCACGATGAATCTTGAGCCCACGATGAAAAAGGCGGCGGCTCCACGAGGCCGCATGCAGGTCGTCTGCGGTTGCTCGAACGCTATCTGGTTCAGTCAGGTCTTAGATGATTGTCAGCGCTGAGTCCATGCATCGCACTTTCGTCGAGGGCACCTTCTCCGGTATTTCGTCCAGCGGCACCGTACGCTAGTGGCGCCGGCACGCCGACCGATCGCTCCAGGATGGCATGCGGAGGTTGAGGCGTGTCCAGTGGAAGGGAAGTAACCTGACGCGTGCTGCCCCGTTGCGGCTTTGCGAAATCCGGCCCGCGTACGTCCGCTTGCATGAGGCAGAGCCCGGCCATTTGCCACGGTTGGTCCGCGCATTCGCTCGAACATTCGGATGACTGATCAGTGCGCAAGCGGCGCACCCCAGAATCTCCCCACCAACGATGAAGTAAGCGTCGCCGGACCCAGGGCGGCCGATACCTCATGGGCCGCGGCTAGCAAGATGCGGGCGGCAAGGGCTGCAACGCTGTTATTTTGAAAAGATGATCTGCATCAAAATGGCGCGAAGGGAGGCGGGTACTTTGAACTCAGAATGTCGCTGACTTGCCTTGACATCTTGCTCGCGTTCGCTGGACGGGGCACTCGGCAAGCGGGGAAATGTGCTCATGAGACACACACGTATCGTCGTGACTCACTACGGTGGACCCGACGCACTCAGGGTAGTCGAGGAGGAGTGCCCCGAGCCGGGGGATGGCGAGGTGCGGGTGCAAGTGCTGGACGCAGGTGTGAGCTTGCCCGACCTGATGATGCGCGAAGGCATCCACCCTGAAACGCCACGGCTGCCTTTCACGCCCGGGTGGGATCTGGTTGGCGTGGTGGACCGGCTCGGCCGCGGCGTCTCGGGAATCGAACCTGGCCAGATGATCGCCGCGTTGCCGATCAGTGGCGCCTACGCGCAGTACGTGTGCCTGCCGCAGGATGAACTGGTTCCCGTGCCCGCCGGATTAGATGCTGCCGAGGCTGTTAGCCTCGTGCTGAACTATGTGACGGCGTACCAGATGCTCCATCATTCGGCAAAGGTCAAACCGGGCCAGCGCGTCCTGATCCACGGCGCTGCCGGCGGGGTCGGCACGGCGCTATTGCAACTTGGACGCCTCGCCGGGCTGGAGATGTACGGCACCTGTTCATTGCGTGGGGCCTCGGCCGTTTCAGAGCTGGGCGGTATCCCGATTGATTACCAGCAGTTCGACTTCGTCAAAGAAATTCAGCGGCTCACCAGGGACGGCGTAGACGTCGTCTTCGAAGGGATCGGTGGTCCCCACATTTGGCGATCCCGCAAGGTTCTCCGTCCTGGCGGGACAGTAGTCGCATATGGCTTAACCTCTTCGCTACGCGGAGGTAGATTAGCTTCAGGTCGTCAAGGTGGTCGTCATCGCTTTCGTGCAATCGCCATTTTTGGGTGGTACATTGCCGCCAGCTGGCTTTTGCCGGGCAGGAAGCGGGTGATCCCCTACAGCATCCAGTGGCTCAAACGGCTGAACCCCGCATTGTTTCGACAGGACTTGATTGCCCTGCTTTGTCTTCTACAACAGAGGAAGATCGTGCCACTAGTCGCGCAGCTCATTCCCCTTGCAGAGGCACGACGCGCGCAGGAGTTGCTAGGCGACGGGGGCGTGACAGGCAAGATCGTGCTCGTCTGCAATGGATGATCCGCTGCTGGCTGTGGAGCGGTATAAGAACGGTACGCGGCGTCTGGCAGCACCGAGGCGCGCGTAGGGCCGAGTATTCTGCGGCGGATACTATCGCGTCAACGGGCGTAGCAATCTTCGAAAGCCACCGTTGGCGCAGCGATAGCGCGAACCGCTCAAGCGGGTCGGCTTTTGGCTTTTGCATGGAACACGCCCGAGGCGATCGCCGCATCGGGCCGTGGGACGCTATGCGGCCATGAGCGGCCGCTCAAGGTCGTCGCCCAGGTCGGACCGCCCAGACCTCATCCGCCCTTGCTGAGGGGTCGCTCTGCGGCGAGCGAATTGCGGATGGCACTGCCTCGGCCCGGCCAGCTTGGGTCATACACCCCGCACTTTAACTGACCGGAATCGGTGGGCCTTCGGACATATCAGCCTGCGCTAATTGCCCGAGGGAGGGCCTGGAACGTTTCCGTGAGCGAGGCTCGCGAATTTAGATGACCACCTGTCCACACGCGCCAGGTGCAGCTCGAAATGTTGCGAATCGTTACAAAATTAGAAATCGTTTGCTCCCCGGCAAACGTATCCTTCGCAACTCTGAAAAAACAAACAGGTGCTGAATGAACGGCTTGCGGAAAAGCTTAGCGTGCGCAATTCTCGCGTCGGTCGCCCTTGCGGCGTGCGGGGGTGGTGGGGGTAGCAGTGGCGGCGGCACCCCGACCGGCACGGTGAACGTCCAGATGACGGATGCGCCCTCGTGCGGATTCGACCACGTGTACGTAACGGTGAGCCAGGTACGGATCAATGCGAGCTCGAGCGCGGGCGACAATGACGGCGGATGGACTAACATCACGCTCGCTACCCCGCAGAAGGTCGATCTACTTTCGCTCACGAACGGCACGATGGCGACGCTCGGCCAGGCGACGCTGCCCGCCGGCCAGTATCAGCAGGTGCGGCTGGTCCTCGCCCAGAACCAGGGTAACACGGCGGCCAACTCGGTCGTCGTGTCGGGTACGACCAACGAACAGCCGCTCGCGACACCGAGCGCGACTCAAAGCGGTCTCAAGATCATTCGTCCGTTTGACGTGGCTGCGAACTCAACGGTCGATCTCGTGATCGACTTCAACGCCTGCAAGTCGGTCGTCCAGCACGGCAACGGCTCGTACGCGCTGAAACCGGTCATCACTGCCACGCCGACAACCGTCGCCGGCACGATCGACGGCTACGTCGCAGCGGCGGAAGCCGGCGCAACCGTGTATGCCGAGCAGAACGGCAAGGTGGTGAGCGGCACGGTGGCGGACAGCACAGGCCACTTCGTATTCTCGACACTTGCCCAGAGCTCAACGAACGGGACCTACGACATCGTGATCGTGCAACCGAACGAGACAACAGGGATCATTACGTCGGTGCCTGTCGTTGTCGGCGCTACGACGCGCGTGTCCACGGCGGGCCAGCCGATCACGCTTCCCGTATCGGCGATGAATACGGTAAGCGGCACCGTGACGGCGTCGGCGGATGCAAGCCTGCGTGCGCTTCAGGTTACGCCGATGGGCACGTATGAGATCGCGTCGGCGAATGCCAACCTCGATACGGGCAACTATACGACGAGCCTGCCCATCGCGGCACCGATGGTCGGCGCGTATAACGGCACGCTGCCCGTCGGCCTGAACCCAGCGGCGTCGGGCCAGTACACGATCGAAGCCGATGCGGCCTCGGGCGCCACGCAATCGACCACCGTCAGCATCACCGGCGGAAGCAAGACTAACGTGAACTTCACTTTCTGACGAAGTGCACTATCGACGAAGGGCGGCCGCCCCTTCTCCTCGGGGAGCCTCATGAAAAGATTCATCATTGCCATGGCCGTCGCCGCCGGCACGCTGTCCGGGTGTGCCGTGTACGTACCGGCCGAACCCGCCGTGGTCGTGAAGCCGCAAGGCGGCCCCGGCAACGGGTTCTGCCCCCCGGGGCAGGCCAAGAAGGGGAACTGCTGACGCGTTTCGCTTGTGCGCGGACAGAGCCCGCGGGGGCGCCCCTTGTGATTCGAACGTTTTTATGAGGCGGTGCCCAGCGCCGACCGTTTCACTTTGTAACGGTTAGTAATCTCTTCCGCTTACGCAACCCGGTTCGCATGAGCGGCGGATTGGCTGTTCTGATGGCGAGAGCGAACGCTCAGCGCTCGCAGGCCAATGTCCCTTTCAAACGGGTCGACTAGGGAAGTTCGGGGGGCGATCCAGGCTGGCCATCCGTCGTCAGCGGATGGATTTCCGGGTTCGGGCCGTCAACGGACGTTGGCCAATTCTTAGATGTGCGATTCACAGACATCGTTTCACTTTCGTGGTGGCCGTTTTCTTACCGTGCTGGAACTCGCGGCTCCGGTAGGAGGCGCGAGTTCCAGCACGCGCCTGTGATGCTCTGCAAGTATCTTGTCCACACGCCAGCCGTGTGGACGGCGCCAGTTGTAGTCGAACTGCCACTCTTCAAGTCGCTGGTCAATCTGGTCCTCGGTCGGGGCATGGTGGAACCAGAACTCGTTCAGGTCGGTCAGCTGTGAACGCTCGACCTTGCCGTTGAGGTGTAGGGAGCGTGGCGGAATCGGTCGAAATTTGATGCACTCGCTCATCAGACGTCGCTGCACCGATTCGGCGAAGAACTCGCCGCCCCGATCAGTCTGGATACGCTGGATTGGAAACGGCATTCCCTCGATGACTCGATCATCACCCAACGTAATCGAGTCGCGATCTCGCGGGTCAATGTCTGCGAATCACACAGGTAAGAGGACCCATGAAAACCTCGCTGAAGTCTTTCCCGGGGAGTTTTTCAACACAATGGGCCATGTCCAGTCATTCGCTTTCGTGCTTGATCGCCATTCAAACGTCGGTTCGAGCCTGCAAACGGCCATTAACTCCGCTCGCGCACGCCCATTCTGCCAACCGACAACTATCGTGTTCAATCACGCCTGGATGCATCCATCCAGGCCGCGACATGCCACTGGCCTGGAGCCCTCGACGGCATTTTTGTCGCGTTCTGCTTTCCGGCCGTCCCCCTTTTGGCTCTCTTGATATAAGTCAAGGGCGTCAGTCGTCCGCACGGCAGGATATCCATGGGAAGTATTCCGGTGTACGCCTTGTCCGGCGACACGGTGACGGCTTGTTGGCAGTAGAGGGGACAATGTCTCTGAGAATTCCCATACTTGCGGTGTTATTCATGATGCTTGCGGCGCCGCTTCAGGCTGCAAGTGAGGACGTGCGCCCGGAAACGCCGGCCCTCCTCGAGTCGGTGCTGGAAACGGCCCCGGTCGAGATCGACGGTCAGCTCCTGTTCAGGGTTCGGGGCGTTTCGTCCTTTCCCGCTGAGCAGCGCGCAGAGGCGATCAGGGGAAGAATCGAAAAGGTAGCGGCGGACGCCTCCTTCCCGAGCGACCGGCTAAGCACCGAAGTTGTCGAGAACGTCACGATAATCATGGCCGGGGAAGCTACGCTGATGATCGTGAGCGAAGCGGACGCCCAGCTGGAACACACGAGCCGCGACCATCTCGCCACGTTGCATCTGATGCGGATCAAACGGGCCATCGACGAATACCGGCAGTCACGAAGAGGCGACGCGCTGCGCAAGGCGGGGCTGTATGGCGCGGGCGCCACGGCCTTGCTAGCGCTGGTGATCGCAGTTCTGCTCGTGCTCAACCGATGGCTGGACAAAGCGCTCTCCCAACGTCTGAAGGGTCGCGTCCATGCCGTCGGCATCCAGTCTTTTGAGATCCTCCGTTCCGACACCATCTGGAAGGCATTTCATGGCCTGATGCTTGTGACGGGCGTCGCGACTATCATCGTGTCGGCGTACGCCTACCTGCATTACGTACTTGCGCTCTTTCCCTGGACCCGCTCCATCTCCAACAGCCTGTTCGGCCTTGCCGCTGGCGCGGTTGAGCACATAGGAAAATCCGTGGCCGCCAGCATTCCGGACATTCTCCTTCTGGCTGTCATCTACTTTCTGTCCCGGTTCGTCCTGCGCCGGCTGCACAACTTCTTCGATGCGATGACGCAGAAGCGCGTTACCTTCGCACAATTCGAGCCGGAATGGGCCCTGCCGACCTACAAGCTCGTTCGGGTCTTGGTCCTGGCCTTCGCGCTTATCATCGCGTACCCGTACATTCCTGGCTCCGAGTCCGCCGCTTTCAAAGGGATTTCGATCTTCATTGGCCTCGTGCTCTCCCTCGGCTCCTCGACAGCGATATCCAATCTCATTGCTGGCTACCTGATGACTTATCGAAGGGTGTTCAAGGTCGGTGACCGGGTGAAGGTGGGCGACGTGACGGGTGAGGTTATCGCCATCCGCCTCCAGGTGACCCATCTGCGGACGGTCAAAAACGAAGAGATCACGATTCCCAATTCCCAGATCCTGAACGGCGACGTAACAAACTTCAGCTCCATGGCCGGCACACGAGGACTGATCGTCCACACCACGGTCGGTATCGGGTACGAGACCCCTTGGCGACAGGTGGAGGCGATGCTGCACGCGGCCGCAGCGCGTACGTCGCGGGTGCTGAGGGAGCCGCAGCCGTTCATCCTGCTAAACAAGCTGGGGGATTTCGCGGTCACTTACGAACTGAATGTCTATATCCGTGAGCCGCATATGATCGCCCAGATCTGTGCGGACCTGCACCGGCATATCCTCGATGTCTTCAACGAGTACGGAGTGCAGATCATGACCCCCGCCTACGAGGGCGATCCTGACGAACCCAAGGTCGTACCGCGCGCGCAGTGGTATACGGCACCGGCCTCATCCGATCAAAGGAAAGAAGTGGAGGACGCGGAGGACAACACGTGTACAGGCGCGAGAACACAGAGGTAACGAAGCCGCCACCCCGGCGCGGCGGCTCAGCCCATGCAATGCGGGCAAGAGACTGGCGGTTTTTTGTGGTGGAGCAACGAGGCATGCGCGGACTCTGTCTGGACAGCAGGTCTGCCCGGAATTGCACTCCCAAGGAATTGACGCGGGAAAGTTCAATTCAGACTGGTACGACGTATGGCGGAGCAAAAAGCCCGTTCCCCGTCCTGTAATCGATGCATTGCCGCCTTGCATCGGCCCCGGCTCTGCCTGACCAGCCGTCCGCGGCCAGCGGAACAAAGTGACTGCTTTCGAAGGGGAAAGTGATGCCTCATGTGCGCCAATCGACAGGCTGGATCGCGCCGCTACGCAAGGCGAACATGGGAGTACTTCTGGCGCTGCTTGTCATTTCCGTGTTCGGTGTCCCATCCTTCACGGAGCCCGGTCGCCTTGTCGGCAGGATCTTGCAGGATCTGTTTCTCTCTTTGATTCTGATAACCGGCGTCGTATCGGCAAAAGAACGGCCGAGAGCCTTCGTGCTGATCGCACTGGTCGCGCTCGCCGCTATCACCCTTCGCCTGGCAGGTTGGGTAGTACCGGCTCATCTCACATTGGCAATACGTGACGCAACCACTCTGGTTGCAGTGGCGTTAATAACCGTGGTGATTGGATTGAATGTATTCGGTTCTGGCAAAGTGACATTTGACCGAATCGACGGAGCCATTGCCCTCTACATATTATTGGGTGTGCTCTGGGCGCAGGCTTACCAAATCCTTAGTAGCGTAATTCCGAATGCGTTTTATAGTGCTTCCCTTCACACGAATTCATTGGATCGCTCGATCTGGATCTATTTCAGTTTTGTCACGTTGACCACGGCGGGCTACGGCGACATTTTGCCCATCGCGCCTGAGGCGAGATCGCTCACGAATCTGGAGGCGCTAATCGGGCAACTCTATCCGGCGATCGTGCTTGCACGACTCGTATCGTTACACTTGGCGGGCGGGGATTCCGGCGCATCGAATTCGTGACCGCACAGTTCCGATGATCACCCATCTTCAGAGCGGGGCGCGCATACCGCATCACCGCGACACAGAACGGGTTTCATTCCACGCGGCCTGAGCGGAGCGACCCCGTACCATGCTCATTTGGCCCGCTGGGCATCCGAGCGCGTACGGCAATTGAATGAACGGCACAGTGTGGCTTGGCAAACGACCTGAGGGCGATTTCAGCGTCAAGGCCGGTTTCCCCTCGAGTCGATCGTTCGTCGATGAGGGATCGGGGATCGGCGGATTTGCGCGAGGCGCCCAGTGTGATCACAGGACCGGACACGAGCAACACCGGGCAAAACGGAAAAAGTCACGCAGGACACGACAATACGTGACCTTGGCGCCCTGACCTTATCCTGCGACCTCGGACGCGCAGCCCGTGCGCGTCGACGTCTTCTCGAAGATCAGGGCGCTCTTGCGCACCACTGAGGCGGTTTTCAATAGTCGACGCGGTCGCGCACGATGGGGCAGGTCATGCAATGCCCGCCGCCTCTGCCCCGGCCCAGTTCGCTCGCCGTAATCGTGATCACTTCGACGCCTGCCTTGCGCAACAATGTGTTGGTGTAGGTGTTGCGGTCGTAGCCGACCACGACGCCCGGCTCGATGCAGACAACATTGTTGCCGTCGTCCCATTGCTCGCGCTCTGCGGCGAACGTGTTGCCGCCCGTCTCGACAGTGCGCAGCTTCGGCAGTCCCAGGGCATCGGCGACGACTTCGACGAACGGTTTGTCTTCGCGGCGAATGTTGATTCGTGTCGCTTCGGAATCGCTGGGGCGAAGAGAGAACGCGACGATCTCGTTGACCACTTCGGGAAACACGGTAACGAGATCGCGATCGCAGAATGTGAACACCGTATCCAGATGCATCGCGGCGCGAGACTTCGGCAAGCCGGCCACGATGATGCGCTCGACAGCACCTCTTGCAAAGAGGCTCTGTGCGAGTTCGCCGATCGCCTGGCGCGACGTGCGCTCGCCCATTCCGATGAGCAGCACACCCTTGCCGATCGGCATCACATCGCCGCCTTCGAGCGTCGCGAGACCGTGGTCGCGGTCTGGATCGCCGTACCAGACATCGAAGTCCCCGTTCGCGAAGTCAGGATGGAATTTATAGATCGCTGCCGTGAGCACGGTTTCCTGCCGTCGCGCGGGCCAGTACATCGGATTCAGGCTGACGCCGCCATAGATCCAGCAGGTCGTGTCGCGCGTGAACAGCGTGTTGGGCAAAGGCGGCAACACAAAGCCCGAATAACCGAGGTACTGCCGGTACATCTTCAGAGCGTTCGAGTCATCGGTATCGGGAATGTCCTCCGCCACGACGCCGCCTATCAGAAACTCGGCCTGCCGCCTGGGCTCGAGGCTTTCGAGCCATGCGCGAACTTCGTTGGCAAGCCCCACACCGACGGTGTTGGGACGGATCTTTCGATCCAGAATCCATTTGAGCGCTTCCGGGCTGTGCACGGTTTCCGTCAGCAGGTTATGCATTTCCAGTACCTCGACGCCGCGCTCGCGCATCTTGGTGACGAAATCGAAATGATCGCGTTTGGCCTGGCTGAGCCAGATGACGTCGTCGAACAGCAGTTCGTCGCAATTGCTCGGAGTCAAACGCTGGTGCGCAAGACCAGGCGAGCAGACCATCACCTTGCGTAGCTTGCCCGCTTCCGAGTGAACGCCATACTTCATTGTTTCCGTGATCATCATGTGTCTCCTCGATTCAGAGCGTGAGGAAGCCCCTGTACAGGCCGAATGCGGCAACCAGCGCACCCAGCACGACCGCCGCGAAGACGGCTTTTTCCACCAGCGTGAAGACAGGTTGACCCGCTTCGCGCTTTGCCTTGGCAAAAAGCAACGCACCCGGGGCATACAGCAGTGCGGAAAGGAGCACGTACTTGAATCCGCCTGCATAAAGCAGCCATATCGCGTACACCACGGCGATGGCGGCAATCAGCAAGTCCTTGTTGCGCTGCGCCGGTTCCGTTTCGTAGGTGTCACGCCGCCATGCGACGAGCAGCGCATAGGCCGCCGACCAGAAGTAGGGCAGCAGGATCATCGACGTCGCCAGATAGATCAACGAAAGATAGGTGCCTTTCGAAAACAGCGTGATAAGCAGGAAGGCCTGCGTCATGCCATTTGTCAACCACAAGGCATTGGCCGGAACCTTCTTCGCATTCTCCTTGCGCACGAAATGCGGCATGGTGTTGTCGCGCGCCGCGGAAAAAATGATCTCCGCGCAAAGCAGCACCCACGAAAGCAACGCGCCCAGCAGCGAAATGACCAGCCCGACACTAATAAGGATCGCGCCCCAGTGGCCCACGACATGTTCGAGCACACCTGCCATCGACGGGTTTGCTAGCGCGGCCAGATCCGGCCGCGACATGATGCCGAGCGACAGCATGTTGACGAGCACGAGCACCAGCAGCACGCCGACAAAGCCCATGACGGTCGCCTTGCCGACATCGGTGCGTTTCTCGGCGCGCGCAGAAAAAATGCTTGCGCCTTCGATGCCAATAAAGACCCAGACCGTTACCAGCATCGACCCGCGAACCTGATTGGCGACACTGCCGAGCTTCGGCGTACCGAGTCCGAAAAAGTCATTCGTGAAGATATGTGCGTTGAAGGCAAAGATGCACAAGACGATGAACAGGACGATCGGCACGACCTTCGCAATGGTTGTGACCATGTTGACGAACGCCGCTTCCCTGATGCCCTGCAATACGAGGAAATGAACGCCCCATAGCAACACCGACGCACAGGCGATTGCAATCGGCGTATTGCCCTCGCCGAAGACGGGAAAGAAGTACCCGAACGTGCCGAACAACAGGACGAAGTACCCCACATTGCCGAGCCATGCGCTGATCCAGTAGCCCCATGCCGACGAGAAGCCCATGTAGTCTCCGAAGCCTTGCTTCGCATAGATATAGACGCCGCCGTCAAGTTCGGGCTTGCGATTCGCAAGAGTCTGGAAGACGAACGCCAGGGTCAGCATGCCGACAGCGGTGATCGCCCAGCCAATCAGCACCGCACCTGCGCTGGCGCTCACCGCCATGTTTTGCGGCAATGAGAAGATGCCGCCGCCGATCATCGATCCCACCACGAGCGCGGTGAGCGCGCCGAGATGGAGTTTCGGGGCGGCGGCGGACGTCGTCGACGGTCCTGTACTCGCCCCGGATGTGGGTTGCGTTACGGAATCAGACATGTAACTTCTCCTTTACCTGTTTCGAGTCCGCAGCGGTGCGCAGGGTCTTTTATGATTTGCCCGCCTGGAGTCAGGCACTGCGCGAACCGGCAGTGCGCCAGCATCGTCCCGATCGCGTCGTCACAGATGCGGTCCATCGGACGGACTCTTGGTGTGTACTCAGGATACGAACGGTCAACGCATGCCGATTGACCTGAATCAATGGATACTCGGGTATCCATAACATTCATGTACGCTCGCACAACTTGCATCACGCGATTGGCGACAGGTCTTCAATGCTGACGTTTCCGCGTTGGGAATGCGCGCTTATCGTCTGCGGTCACGTTCTCGAACTCTTGACCTGAATCAACCTCGCGGTTAGTCGCATGCGTATGGTGATTTTCACGGATAGAGATTCCGTGGAATTCGCAGGGGGCGTGATGGACAAAGCCGTTTCGCGCAAGGCCGCACATGACGCGGACGCAGCATCTGCCGGATATCGCACGTCGGACGAAAGGGCGGCACAAGGGCGATTGATACGCGACCATGTTTCCCGGTCGTCGCAGGCCGGGTGGAGGTTACCCGCGCAGCGCCGCGATCCTGTCGAGCTTCTCCAGTTGTCCAACGAAGGGCGCATTCCGAGCCTTGTTCCGATCCGCTTCGGGCGTATGTCCGCATCGCCGTTCGCGTTTTATCGCGGCGCGGCCATCATCATGGCCGCCGACCTGGCAACGACACCGACTAGCGGCTTGCGCGTGCAGGCATGCGGCGACGCGCATCTGATGAACTTCGGGGGTTTCGCCACACCCGAGCGCAACGTGATCTTCGACGTGAACGATCTTGACGAAACGCTGCCGGCGCCATTCGAGTGGGACCTGAAACGTCTCACAACGAGCGCCGTAATCGCGGCGCAGCATCTGGAACTGCCATATAGCGACACGACGCGCGTTGCCACCGAACTCGTTCGCGAGTACCGCGAACGCATGCACGACTACTCCTCGATGCGGGCGCTCGATGTCTGGTACGACAAGATTGATCTGCAGAGGTACAGGGACCGGTCGGCAGATCCGGAGGTGGTCGAAGCAGCTCGCAAACGGATAATGGAAAGGATAGAAATAGAGCGCCGCAAGACGGTGCCGGACCATTTTTATCCGAAACTGGTTTCGGAAGAGGGCGCGCAGCCGCGGATCAAGGACGAGCCGCCGCTCCTGTTTCATCCCTCGGAGGAGATTGCCCCGGGGCTTCAGTCCGGGTACGCCGACGCGATTGCCTCGTATCGCGAGAGCCTCGACGGACATGTACGCGTTCTGTTTGACCGGTTTCACTTTGTCGATCTCGCACTCAAGGTGGTTGGTGTTGGAAGCGTCGGCACTCTGTGCGGCATTGGTCTGTTCATGGCGGCGGACAACGATCCATTGCTCCTGCAGCTCAAGGAGGCGCGTGCGTCGGTACTCGAACCCTACGCGGGCAAGAGCCTGCATGCGAATCATGGAGAGCGCGTGATCGCCGGCCAGCGCATCATGCAGGCCGCGAGCGACCTGTTTCTCGGCTGGAGCCGGGGACAAAACGGACGCCACTTCTATATTCGCCAGCTGCGCGACATGAAGCTGTCGGTGGTGCTCGAAGGGCTCGATGCGGGCCTGCTCAAGCAGTACGCGCGCATGTGCGCGCATGCGCTGGCGCGGGCTCACGCACGATCCGGAGATGCCGCGATGATCGCGGGCTATATGGGTTCTGGCCAGACGTTCGATGACGCAATCACAGAGTTTGCGACTGAGTACAGTTCGCAAAACCGGCGAGATTACCGGACGTTTATTCAGGCCATTCGCGAAGGCAGGATCGACGCGCAGACGGGGGAATAGGCAATGTCGGCAGCGGCCGACGCTGCAGATTTCGAACCAAGGCTTTAGCGGAGAAAGTTGTGATCCGAGCAGGCTTCGCGACAGCGATGAAAATGGGGTTCTTGCTGGCGGCCTGGTGCGCAGTCCTCTGGACGTCGACGGGAAAAGCGGCGTTCAGGGAAAGCGCTCATGCCGGGCAGCCCGAACCGCCCGCCGCACTGGCAAGCCCTGCGACGCCTGAAGCGTCCAATCTAGGCAGGACGCTGAGTCAGAACGGAATCGCCCCGGGCTCGGCCAAAGCGCACATGCTGACAGCGTGGTTCGAGATGGTGCTGCATGACCCGAGCATCGCGATGCGCATTGGTGGTGGCCCTGCTTCACTGGAACGGATTTTCGTGGACGAGGGCAAGCGCGAAGCGCTGATGTCGAGCGGGCTCGCACGCCTGGCTCCGCAGGAGCGGCTGCTGTATTTGCAATTGTTCACCCGTCTGCTCGATGAGTTCGTTCCCGTCAACTGCTTTGGTCTTGTCGACATGAGCGCGGTGATGAGTCACATCACGATATCGCAGATGTCCGATGCGGATGCCGCGCTCTATCTGCAGCTTCTTTATAAGGTGCTGGTCAGCAGTACGTCCGACGCTCCTGTCCGGTTGCCGACACAGCAGGAATACGCCGGCGCGTTGGAGGCGCTGTCGCGCGCAATCGTGATCGAACTGGATGGCGACACGGCGAGTCTCGACCGCTATGGGACGTACACACGACAGCCATCCACTGCGACGCCGTCCGACGTGTGCTGGATGACGAGAGTCACGCTCCACGCGATTGCGAAGATGCCCGAGAGCGAGCGCGACGTCATATTGTTGACGGTCGTTACCGCATCGCCGCTTCGAGCGTTAACGGACCCTGCGCAAGCGCCGCGTGATTCTCCTGATAAACAGAAGGAGGAGGGCATCCCTTAGCGCGAAGTCAAGATCGCCGCCGCCAACCCGGCGTGCCCTATTGTCGGGTTGCGGCTGTCGGCGCCATGTAGTCTCGATCGGAGAGTTGCTTATGAATGTCCAATGGCGATGCACAAGCCTGGTCTGCATGATTGCACTGGTGGCGGGCACAGGCGCGGCAATCGATGCAGCGGGCCAAGGCTATGCTAACGATGTCGAACAGTCGAAGCAGTTCTCCGGCACCAGCGTAACCAGAGCGAAGGCTATCGTTTTCGGGATCGATGTGAAGCGCAACAGCATCACGCTTCTTCAGGAGAGCGGGGAACCGATCGATGTCCTGGTAGACCCGTCCGTTGGCGATGTGAGTACCCTGAAGACAGGTGATACGGTTGCTATCACCTACAGCCGGGCACTTCTGATTCGGGCAGGAAAGGCGCCGGCTGACGGTATTCGCGAGCGCATCGATAGTGGATTCAGCACTGCACAGTCGTTGGAGTCGTCGTTGTCGATGCACAGGGTTCAAGCAGTGGCGACAGTCGAGAAGATCGATCGCGCGAATCGTTTGCTGACGTTGCGCGATTCGACCCGAACGTTGACGCTCGAGGCTTCATCCGAAGGTCTTCTGAATGTGCTTAAGGTGGGCGACAGCGTGCGCGTCGATTTTGTCGAGGCGACGGCCATTCGAATTTCTCGCGATGCAGCGCCGCTTCATTAGCGGATCGGATCGTCGAGAATCGGTTTAATCCCGATTGGACGGCAGCCATTCGACAGTGGCTGACGCTCGCCTGTTCATCCACACATGTTGCGTCAGGGCCCGTCGGCCGTCGCGTGATGAGCGTCGAGTACTTCGCGCGGATGCTCGGGCGCATCATCGCCTAGCTTCGCAACCGTCTTTTCGTACCGGCCGATTGCGGGAAGCGCCGTCAATCCGTGAGCAAATATGCTAAGAAGAACCGTCGCCATGACACCGAGCCTGATGATCGGCTCTCCCGGCAGGTCGGCTTCTCCTTCGAGATAGACGAGTCCAAGAACGATCGATGCCAGTCCTCGCGGACCGAACCACCCCATAAACAACGTCGTGGGCCGACTAAGGTGCGTGCCTCTGAGCGCAATCGCAACCGGGACCATGCGAATCAACGTCAGGCTGAGCACGGCGTACGCCAGAATCGCAAAGCTGAACTGCGCCCAGACGCGGGTGACGAGAAGCCCGAACAGAAAGAAGACAAAGTAGTTGAAGAGTTGGCCCCATTCCTCTGCAAACTCGACGCTATGTTCGCCAACCTCGCGAAAGCATGCCTGAGTCGCCAGACCGGCCACGAATGCCGCAATGAACATGCTTGCGCCCGTCGCCTCCGAGGCCACGACGCAAGCAAGCGGCAGCGCCACTACGCCAAGCTGTGTGGCGGGTTCGGCCATCCATGCCTTGCGGTGAGCGAGACTGAGCAGCCACCCGCCCAGCAATCCAACGGCGAGTCCTACGAGTGTTCCATAACCGAGTTGCTCGAGCAGAAAGCGGCTCAACACTGAACCGCCGCGGCTGGTCTCGCGCGCCTCCGCCAATGCGATAAAGAACATCAGGAATGGAACCGCGAGTCCGTCGTTCAAGCCGGCTTCGACATTCAATGCCTGACGGATCGGGTGGGGGACGCGCGGGCTGTTCACAATGGCCTGTCCGAGCCCTGCGTCAGTCGGTGCCAATATTGCAGCGAGGATACCCGCTTCCCACCAGGTGAGCGTCCTGAAAACAACCATCGCGACAAGTACGCCGAGTCCGATTGTCAGCAGCATTCCCGTGGTTAGCAGGCGCACCGGCAAACTGGTTTCACCTTTGAGCACACGCGGTGGGACGCGTGATGCATCGGTGAAAAGCGTCATCACGAGACCAAGTTCGGCAACCAGCAGCAGATCTTGCCTGTCCATGGCAAGCTCGTTCAACGCTCCTTGCGAAGTGGCCAGAAGCATACCGAGCGCGGTAAATAACATGGGCGCTGTGAGAATGGTTCGTTCCAGCCGCCGGGATACCAGGCTGTAGAGAAAGGTCATCGAAATGAAGGCGGCGATGAGGATCATCGGTCATCTCCTGCGCGGCAGAATCTTCGTGTCATGGCATCAGACAAAAGCAATGGCTTCAGCTGAGTACTGCGTCGAGAAGAACGGCCCACTCACTTTCTGTGAACCGCTAGTCGTGAAAATCGAGGAGTCGCGAGTGGGACACGCACTCATGTAGGCATCACATCGCGGATCGAAGTCGTCACGATTGATCCATGTCAATCGGGAGCGCGCCGACGGACGATAAACGATCGCGATTGGTTCGTGAGCGGGGTGTAACGCCGCCCGTGACGCTCACCGTCTATCAAACGTCGGGTCAATCGACAACATCGCTCCGTAGGGTCGGCAGCTAAGCTGACATACGTCAATTCGGCGGTCATTCGTGGAGGTAGGGTAGCAATACAGTGCGATTGAGCGGGGCTGCGCTCTGTCGGTTCGGCACAGGAGCAGCGGCCAATTGATATCTATCTGACGAGGTGAATTCCGTGGCTTTTCTTTTACCAGCCTTGATTTTCCTGGTGTCGACAGGATTCCTTGTCGGTGGCGCGGTACAGCCTGACGCGCCGACTGCCGTTGGTCCCATCCCCGCCTCAACGCCAGGTGAGGGTGGTCCCGCGGCGCCGTCCGCGCCTCCCGGGCCATCCGGTTTGAATAGTCCGGCCCGTCAGCAAGTTCTCGCTTCGCGAGCACGGATATGAGATTGCGGGACAACCAGTGCGGATGGGTAAGGCAGAAACCGGGATATTAACCGGCTTGATATTCCCTCAACTAATAGCGCGCCGTTAGTGACGGACGGCGAAGGATCTGTCAGCACGCTGCTCTTCGGACGTGCATAGCATGAATACATGCATGTCGAGGTAATGCCATATGCAATTAATTAACCAAGGATTGCTACGTAATATGTGTGCATGGAAGACGCAGCCGCTGATTCCGGAGGTTCATCGCTTGACTCAGGTCAATCTGACCATCGCCGTGCGCATTAGTCTGTCATACAAGGTCTTCGGCATGGCAATCCGAATTTGCCCGTTGGGGGCTGGGGCGTAGGTTCGATTTTGCATGGATTCGACTTGCGCAAATTCAAATACTGATGAGCGAGGTGTGACGATGCGAAAGATGCCCGTGACGGGAGCGGCTGCGGGTGCTGCCACAGCGGTATTCGTTGCTTGATCTGCAGGAAGTAATACGCCGACAAAGAGCGAGTAGTCAGGATTTCTCGGCGACTACTTCAATCTGCCCCGCTATGTGGATTTATCGTATCGATGAGCCGCGCCTCGGCGCGGTTCGAGTGCGTGAATGGAGACGCCGCGCGCGCCACGCCATCGGACTGCTTGTCTTGTTGCTCGTGCTGGCTACAACCGGGCTGATGGTGCTGGATCAGTCGAAAGCACCGTTTGGCAGCCGCCTTTTCACAGCCGTGTGGGATGCGGTCAACCTGACAACCACGCTCGGCGATTTTTCCGACTTCGACGTGCGCCAGAAGCAGTTCATGCTCGCGGCGATGTTCGTGACGATGCTGGTCGCCGCGTTCGCTATATCGAGGCTGACGGGGATCCTGTCTGGCGATGACGTTGTCGCGTACAGGGAGAACAGAACTATGGAGCGCAAATTCGAAACGCTGAGCAATCATGTGGTTGTCGTGGGATACCGGTCGCTCGGCCAGTCCATTGCCGAAAAATTGCGGCGAGCGGGCGAAACCGTGTTGGTGCTCGTCGCCGACAAGGACATGGCCGACCGGGCGGCGGAAAGCGGTCACCTCGTCATTCTCAGCGCACCCGAGGTATTCGACGACGCACTTCGGCACGCACAACTTCAGAACGCGAAAGCGCTCGTCGTGACCACACCCAATGGCGACGCAAATCTGGCTGTCACGCTGCTGGCACATGCGCTGAATCGTTCGCTGCCGATTATCGCGCCAGGCGAGAACAGCCTGAGAAAGACGCTGCTGGAGAATGCCGGAGCGACGGGCGTCGTGATCGGCGATGAGCTTCTCGCCGATGCAATGATGGAGAGGCTTGCGGTTCGCACCGAGGCTACATCATGAAGACGTTGACGCCAACGGAATCGCCCGCCCACCGGATCCATCTATTGCAGGGCGTCTTTCCCGTCTCTCGCGCGCAGTTGCCGCACGACATCGTCGCAGGCATTACGCTCGCTGCGTTGGGCATCCCGGAGGTAATGGGATATACCAAGATCGCGGGCACGCCCGCCGTCACGGGGCTATACACAATCCTGCTGCCGCTGGTGGCATTCGCCTTGTTCGGGGCGTCGAGGCACCTCGTAGCGGCCGCGGATTCGGCGACGGCTGCGATCCTCGCTAGCACGTTGGTTACCGTCGCCGCACTAGGCAGCAAGGAATATGTCGGTCTCACGAGCACCGTCGCGCTGACTGTGGCGGTGATGCTCGTCGCAGCGCGATTTTTCCGGCTCGGTTTCCTGGCCGATTTTCTGTCGCGAAGTGCATTGATCGGATTTCTGTCAGGAGTCGGCATTCAGGTGGCGTGCGGCGAGCTTGCAGGATTGATCGGACTTGCGAAGGAGGGGCATGGACCTATCCTGCAAGTTGTTTCGGTGTTGGAGCGGATCGGGAGCGCCAACTACGCGACGGCCGGGCTGTCAGTCGCAGTGCTTGTCGTGATCGTGGGCTGCAAGCGCGTCTCGCCACGTGCGCCGGGCGCGCTGATTGCCGTGGTTGGCGCGATAGCGGCAAGCTCGCTTTTCAGCTTCGGCGAGAGAGGGCTCAGCGTGATCGGCGAAGTACCCAGTGGTCTGCCGTCGCTTTCGTTTCCGCCCGTGCATTGGGCAGAAATTAACCAGGTGCTCGCTACAGCGGCGTCGTGCTTCATTGTGATCATTGCGCAGAGCGCCGCGACTGCGCGGGCGTATGCCAACCGGTATAACGAGCATAGCGACGACAACCGGGACATCGTCGGGCTCGCGGTAGCCAACGCGGCGGCCGCCTTCACTGGGACCTTCGTCGTCAACGGTAGCCCAACCAAGACTGAGATGGTGGACGATGCCGGTGGCCGAACGCAGGTTGCCCATCTGACCACCGCACTGATCGTGTTATTCGTTTTGCTGTTCTTGACGAAGCCATTGGCCTACCTGCCAACGGCAGTGTTGTCGGCGATCGTTTTCATGATCGGATTAAAGCTCATTGACGTGAAGGGCATGGGCGAACTGTTCTGGGTGCAGCGCGATGAATTTGTCGTCGCGTTGATCACGGTCTGCATCGTGGTATTCGTCGATGTCATGCACGGCATCATTGCCGCTGTGCTTCTGTCGGTCATCGACAACGTTCGCCACAGCTACCGGCTGCGTACGCGTGTGCTGACACGCGATGAGGCCGGGCACTGGATTGCCCACGCCGTAGCGCCGAATATCTTCGCCGCGCCTGGCATCATCGTCTATCGTTTCGAGGCCGATCTGTTCTATGCGAATGCCGGCCGCTTCATGGACGAGATTCTGAAGCTCGCGGAAGATTCTCGACCTGCCCCGCGCTGGTTTGTCGTTGATGCGTCGCAGATCAGTAACGTCGACTATACGTCTGGCAAAACGCTGCTCCAGTTGACGGATGAATTGGCGCGGCGAGGTATCGGTATCGCTTCAGTCGCTGTTCCCGAAGGCGTGGGCAATGAACTGGAACGATATCGTGCACTTGGAAATGAGCATGAACGCCGTCCAATCTATCCGACAGTCGAGGCGGCAATAGAGGCACTGCGCGACGCCAGTGCAGACGCGGCTGCACCTGCTGTTTCGAACGACTAGACCGGCCGCTGCGTTGCAAGACGGAGAGCCTGTAGGCGGCGGACCGTTCAGGCAGACTGAGCGTTGCTCAATTCGCTGGCGACGGATGGCCCGGAGCCGGCGTCGCGCTGGTAGCGCTTGATCTCGACGTTCTCAAGGAGGATGAACATGGCGGACATTGCGCAGAAGGCAGAGAAAGGTGGAAGCAAACTCCGCAACAAGGCATATTTGAAAGAGCTGCGGCGTCTGCATGTGGAGCTGGTAAAGATGCAGCAATGGGTGGTCAGCAGCGGGGCCAAAGTTTGCGTCGTGTTCGAAGGGCGCGACGGGGCTGGCAAAGGCGGCGCAATCAAAGCGATTACTGAACGTGTCAGTCACAGGATCTTCCGGGTGATTGCACTGCCGGCACCGACCGAGCGCGAGAAAAGCCAGATGTATGTGCAACGGTATCTTCCGCATATGCCTGCGGCAGGCGAGGTCGTGATCTTCGACCGCAGTTGGTACAACCGCTCCGGGGTAGAGCGTGTGATGGGATTTTGCACGGAAGAGCAGGCGCAAGCGTTCCTCACCGCGGTTCCTCTCGTCGAGCATGCCGTCATCCAGTCGGGCATCATTCTTATCAAGTATTGGCTGGAGGTAAGCCAGGAGGAACAAACGCGGCGACTTGAAGACCGCATCCATGATGCGCGCAAAATCTGGAAGCTGTCGCCGATGGACCTTGAGTCCTATCATCGTTGGTACGATTATTCCCGCGCCCGAGACGACATGTTTGAGAAGACCGACACGGATTTCGCGCCGTGGTATGTCGTGCGTTCGGATGACAAGAGGCGCGCCAGGCTCAACGTCATCAGTCACCTTCTTAGCAAGGTGCCATACGAGAGCGTGCCGCGGACGAAGGTGCAATTGCCCCCTCGGCAGAAGGCGGATGGCTATCGCGAACCGGATTATCCGTACAGGTTCGTGCCGGAGGTGCTTGACCGATCAATGTAGTGATATCGACCTTTGTCCAATGCGTGGCGGCCTGGTAGATGATGCACACGCAACGCCCGGTCGACCAGATAGAGGCGATGAGTGGCGAGTCCGTGGCGGCCGGCAATGTGCGGGGCATTGCGTCGTTCCGCGCATGTTGATACCTCCGTGGGGCGTCGCTCATCATGCGCTGCCGAGCCTCGCCGACCCGAATGCGAAGCAGGGACCGCGGGGCTGTACTGCGGACGTGGCGCTGGGGCGTCACTTGTTTCCGACAACCGCCGCGCCGGATCGGTAGCGCAGCAAGTGATCCGTGCGAGACTCGGATAGCCAGACTTCTCCCGGTCGGCCCATCATCTGGCGTACGTTCGCGTGTGGGCGGGCCAGCGCGAACATCTCGAATCGTTCCGTTTGTGGATCGAAGCGCACCAGCGCGTTAGCGCTCCATTCGCTGAGCCAGACGATGTCTTTATCGTCGACGAATATCGCATATACATGAGGATGGGAGCCCGGCAGTTTCCATTCGCGCCACCGATGCAACGCCGGGTCGAACATCCCAACCTGTCCTGCGTTCCATTCGCTGATCCAGACGCGTCCTTTCGAATCGGACCATACCCGGCGTGCGCCCTGTTCCGGTGTCGGCGGCTCGATGACATGGGCCGCGCCACTGACGGGATCGATTCGCCCGAGGTAGTTGCCAGCCAGTGAAGCAAAGTACAAGCTGCCGTCGGGCGTGACGCAGATTCCGTAGGCACCCGGCCCCCTCGGCGCATTGAACACGCGCATGCTGCCGCTTCCGGGGTCGAGCTCGCCGTAGATTCCGCCTTGTCCGGTAAACCACAGGTGTCCGCGTTTATCGAAAACGGCCGTATTCAGGTTGGCGTTCGGTCGGTCTTTGGGCAACGGGAAGCGTGTGACAGCGAGTGTTTTCGAATCGACGCGGACGATCGCATTCAGCCCGCTATCCGTAATCCATGCCGCGCCATCAGGACCGACGATCACGCCATGCGGTGCCGATCCGTTGCCGAGTTGAACCCGCTCCGTCTTGCCGCTGCGCGGGTCCAACCTTCCCGCTGCGCCTTGCGCCTGGGCGGTGTACCAGACGGTGCCGCCGGGATCTGGCGCGACATCGTGCGGTGCGCTACCGGAGGGGACGGCAAACGAGTCGAACGAAGGGGACTGGGCTTGTACTGAACCTGCTGTTAACGTCGCGCCAACAAGAACCGACGCAAAACATCGACCAACCGGGAGGCGAAATTTCCTTTTACCGTCGCTAAAAGCCGTTGCATTTGCGATGCGAATCACGTCCGCCTCCATAACCAGAATTGGCCTGCACACGGGTATCACCATATTGTGGCACTAACCGGAAGAAATCCGGGATCAGGCGCAGCTAAGGTGTGTGGCAGAGATGGGGGACCGGCCAGGCTCGTTCGATTTGTCAACGATACGCAGGAGGCCATCCACGCTATGCACGAGATCAGTGGCGTAGTATCGCGAGTTCGTTGACGAGGTCCGCGGTGACATGGACGAGCACGTCCCGCTCGCAGGCCAGGGCCCCGGTCTGCAAGGACTCGAGAATGTCTGCGATAGCAGATGCACCTCCGAACGGATACGACAGGCCTACATCAACACGGGTTTAGCAGGTAGGTCCTCGTGGGGCGACGAAAGCGCGGGGAAATGCAACTTGAGCAGCGCCGTGACTTGCTCGATTCCATGTACGGCACCAGATTCATAACTACCAGATCGGAACTCCGATTCCATCATGCTACAGATGGTTTCCCATTCTTGAGTTGCAACACGTGAATTGATGCCTCGGTCGGCGACTATTTCAACATCGCGGTCGGCCAAGAGCAGATAGATGAGAATCCCGTTGTTGCACTCCGTGTCCCATACTCGAAGCTGGGAGAACACGTCAATTGCCCGTTCGCGCGCCGTTAGCCCATCGAAGAGCGGCGTGCTGTGCAGTGCTCCTTCTACGACGAACAGGACCTGACCAATGTGCGCCCGGTGACTCTCACGAATGGCCTGCTCGATGGCCCGTAGCGTGCGCGGTGGAAAAGCGGCATTGACCGACCAGCGGGTCATCGACAGATGTCGAACGATACGTTTGAAGTCCACGGTCACCATCTCCCCGAAGCGCCGCCACCACCAAATCCACCACCGCCGCCTCTGAAGATGTCGCGGTTCGAACGGCCGACAGTTCCTCCTGTCGCGCCTCCGATGTAACGGCCTCCGGCGAATGCTCCCATTCCACCGCCTACAAGCGTGAATACGAGCGCCACCGCGCCGGCAACGACGGCCAGCACGATAGCGCCGGAAAGAAACCATGCCAGCACGCCGATGATGCCGCCCGTTACGAGGGCACCCGGGAGCCGGCCGAGGATGGCGCGAAGCACACCACCAGCGACAACAGCCATCACGAACAATACAGGCAGGAGCCCGCCCATACCATTCGATTCCCCGCGTCGCTGCGCGGCAGGTAACGGCTCGCCTTCTGCTACGCGGATCATGCTGTCGACGCCCGCCGCTATGCCGCCATAGAAGTCCCCCTGTTTGAATCTGGGAACAATGACTTCACGAATAATCCGGTTGCTGGTCGCATCGTTCAGTGCGCCCTCAAGGCCATATCCCACTTCGATGCGAAGCGTCCGGTCATTCTTCGCGACAATCAGCATTGCTCCGTCGTCCACCTTGGTACGCCCCAGCTTCCATTGCTCGACCACCCGCATCGAATACTGCTCGATTGTCTCGGGTTGCGTGCTGGGCACGATGAGCACCGAAATCTGGCTTCCCTTGCGGGTTTCGAAGTCCCTCAGGGTTTGCTCGATCGCCGAACGCTGCTCGCCCGTCAGGGTGCCCGTTTCGTCGATAACCCGTGCAGTGAGCGGCGGTACGGGCACTTCCGCAGTCGCGCCTGGTCTTGCAAACGCCAGCGACGCGATAACGAATATGAGTACCGTGAGAAAGCCTTTCAATTGTCGGCTCCGCCAGCGGATGCGGGCGCCGCGCCGAAATCAACGCGCGGCGGCTTGGCGATTTCTGCTTCGTTCGCAACCGAGAAGTTCGGCTTTTCCTGGTATCCGAAGGCCTTCGCGGTCAGGTTGTTTGGAAACGACCGCACAGTCGAGTTGTACTGCTGGACCGACTTGATGTACCGATTGCGCGCCACGGCGATGCGATTCTCAGTTCCTTCGAGCTGCGCCTGCAGGTCGCGGAAATTCGCGTCCGATTTCAGTTGCGGGTAGTTCTCCGACACCACCAGCAGGCGGGACAAAGATGAGCTGAGCTGACCCTGTGCCGAGTCGAATTGCGCGAACGCCTGCGGGTCGGACAGCATCTCGGGAGTCGCCCGAATGGAGCCGACCTGTGCGCGGGCTTCAGTGACGCGCGTCAGGACATCCTTTTCCTGATTTGCATACCCTTTAACCGTGTTGACCAGATTGGGTACCAGGTCAGCGCGTCGCTGATACTGATTGAGGACCTCCGACCAGCTCGCCTTGACCTGTTCGTCCTCAGTCTGGATGGAGTTGTAGCCACATCCGGCAAGAGCTGTAACTGACGTCAAAGCCAGGACCGTGAAAGTCGTCTGAACGAAGCGTCGAATGCTATCGGAGTGTTTAAGGCTGCCTGGCATACGGAGACTCCTGCGATTCGACAGGTTCACGTGCACACCGTCGCGTCCCCGGCGCACGTCTCTGTCATTCCATCCTACGGCGGCGTCGACTCCGTGGCTTGACATACGTCAATTGCCGCAGGCAAGCGTCACCTTGCGGTGGCTCATGCCGGGGACTGCTGACAGAGCATCTCAGCTGGAGCGTTTAATTGAGCTAAATCAACGAGGGCGACGGACCCGGCGATACATTGAAAGCAGCAGGTGCAAAAAGCAGTCGCCTGCAACCGTCTTCACGGAGGCACGAATGACCTTTTCCGAAGGGTCAGCACTGGTTGCGGCGTCGTTTCTCACACTGCACGCGGGAACTGCGATGGGCGCTCAACCGGCATCTGATGCCGCTGCCCACAAAGCGCATCATCCGGCGGCGGCCAGTGGTCCGTCCGCAAAGAGCAAAAAATGCCCGGGCGTTGACCAGCAGAGGAAGCAGATGCAGGCGATGCACGAGAAGATGATGGCCGCGACTACGCTCCAGGAGCGCGCCGCGCTGATGGATGAGCAGATGAAATCCATGCAGAACGACATGCAGATGATGGACCTGATGAAGCAGGATTCAAGCGGCATGCCGATGTCAGGCCAGAAGTACGCGTTGATGGAAATGCGACTGGATATGATGCCGATGATGATGCAGGCAATGATGGACCGCCAGTCCGCGCAAAATCCGCGCACGGGCAAGTAGGTTCAAACTTGTAACCGGAGTGGACCATGGACGAAACCACGCACGCCTCACGCCCCTTCTGGAGGTCGCGGTCGGCGATTGCGCTGCTGGTGTTCGCGGCTATCGCGTTGTTCCTGCTCTTTTCCGAGCACAGGGCGCATTTCCTTGGCGTGCTGCCCTATCTTTTGCTGCTGTCGTGCCCGCTGATGCATCTTTTTATGCATCACGGACATGGGCATGGCCATGGGCATGGCCATCGCGGCTCAGCTAACGAAGAACGCGCATCGGAACAGGGAGACGGCCGTGAGCAGCATCGGTAAGGGCTACGGACTCTGGAGTCTGGTCGTCATCAACTCGCTGGTCTTCATCATCTTCGCTTTCAGCTTCTTCAAGCCGGCAACCGGACGCGACTGGCGCACGTTCGGCGGATTTTCTGCGTTTGTCGTCGCGCTCTTCGCGGAGATGTACGGGTTTCCGCTCACCATCTATCTCTTATCGGGGTGGTTACAGACACGTTTTCCGCAAACCAATCTGTTCTCACACGACTCGGGACACATCTGGTGGATGATGACGGGCCGACACGGCGACCCGCATTTCGCACTTCCGCACATTCTGAGCATCGTCTTTATTTTCGGCGGATTCTATCTGCTGTCGACCGCGTGGCACGTTCTGTACGAGGCACAGCGCGTGGGACAACTCGCTACAACGGGTGCATACGCAAAAATCCGCCATCCGCAATATGTTGCATTTGTCGTCATCATGTTTGGCTTTCTGCTGCAATGGCCCACCCTTGTCACGCTGCTGATGTTTCCGATACTCGTGTTCATGTACGTCAGGCTCGCAATGCAGGAAGAACGCGACTCGGAAGCGCGCTTCGGAGACGCCTGGCGAGAGTACGCATCACACACGCCGCGCTTTATTCCCCGACTGGACGGGGGCAATACCGTCCAGCTTCATTAGGCTGAGTCGGGACGCACACGATGGCCTCATCGCATACGCATGTTCACGGGGACCCGCAACGGGCGAACGAGAGCCTGGCCCACAAACACAGCGCCACGGACGTAGCAGACGTGCTTGCACCGGATACCGGCGTTATCTACACGTGCCCGATGCATCCGCAAATTCGCGCGTCTGCCCCCGGCTCCTGTCCCATCTGCGGTATGACGCTTGAGCCGGTGCTTCCGGCCGGGACGCAGGTGCGAAACATCGAACTGGAGTCGATGACCCGGCGGTTCTGGGTTGGGCTGGTTCTGTCGGTTCCGCTGTTGATGATGACGATGGGCGAGATGATTCTGCCGTTCGACATCAATTCGGCAATCGACGGGCTGTTCTCTGGTGTCCCGCACTGGATGAGGGCATCGTGGTCTCAATGCCTCCAGGCTTTGCTCGCCACGCCTGTCGTGCTGTGGGGCGGCTGGCCTTTCCTCGCGCGCGGATGGACGTCGTTCGCGACCCGGCAGTTGAACATGTTCAGCCTCATTGGGCTGGGTGTGGCGGCTGCGTACGTGTTCAGTGTGTTCGCACTGTTTTTTCCCGACGCCTTACCTCAGGCATTCCGCCACGGACACGAACTGCCCCTGTATTTCGAGGCTGCTGCCGTCATCGTGACCCTCGTTCTGCTTGGTCAGGTGCTCGAACTTCGCGCGCGCTCGCGCACGTCAAGTGCGATTCGTGACCTGCTGAAACTCGCCCCGCACACGGCGGTTCGCATCGGGTCAGATGGAGAGGAAACTGTCCCTCTTGAGGCTGTCATCGTCGGCGACATCTTGCGCGTCAAACCCGGTTCAAAGATTCCCGTAGACGGTGAAGTAACGGACGGGCGCTCGAGCGTCGATGAATCGATGATTACGGGCGAATCCATTCCTTCGGAAAAGGTTGCAGGGAGCAAGGTGACGGGTGCAACGGTCAACCAGACAGGAACGTTTCTGATGCGCGCGGAGAAGGTCGGCTCCGACACCCTGCTCGCGCGTATCGTGCAAATGGTCGCGGACGCGGGCCGCTCGCGTGCACCTATCCAGAAGCTCGCCGACCAGGTGTCGGGATGGTTTGTGCTGGCCGTCATTGGCATCGCGGTCGTTGCGTTCCTGGTCTGGGCGGTTGCAGGACCTGCTCCTGCGCTCGCAAACGCTCTGGTTGTCGCCATTAGCGTGCTAATCATTGCCTGTCCCTGTGCACTCGGGCTCGCCACGCCCGTGTCCGTCATCGTGGGTGTCGGACGGGGGGCCCAGGAGGGTGTGCTGATCAAGGATGCGGAAGCTCTCGAGATGATGGAGAAGGTGGACACCGTCGTCGTCGACAAGACGGGTACGCTGACAGAGGGAAGACCGCGCGTTCAGAAGGTGGTGGCGGTCAAACCCGCACAGGAATCGCAGATTCCCGGCTATGCCGCCAGCCTGGAAGGCGCAAGCGAACACCCGCTCGCGCAGGCAATCACGACATTCGCAAAAGAAGCGGGAGCAGCGACCTCACACGTCGACACCTTTGACTCCGTTCCGGGGAAGGGCGTGACAGGAAAAATTGACGGGCACGCGGCGTCCCTAGGTAACGCCCGGTTGATGGCGGACCTGAGCGTTGATTGCAGGTCTGTGGAGCACGACACGGACCGCCTGCGGGAGGCTGGGCAGACTGTCATGTATCTCGCGATTGACGGCGAGCTGGCAGGCTATATCGGCGTCGCTGACCCGGTCAAAGGCACGACACCGGAGGCCGTGCGGCAACTGAAGGCAACCGGTGTCCGGGTTGTGATGCTGACGGGTGACAATGAGGTCACGGCTCGCGCGGTCGCCGCGTCGCTGGCCCTCGATGACGTCAAGGCGGGTGTTCTGCCAGAAGACAAGTACAGGCACGTCCAGGAACTGCAAAAGTCGGGGCGCATCGTGGCCATGGCGGGCGACGGCGTGAACGACGCCCCCGCGCTGGCTCAGGCCAATGTGGGCATCGCCATGGGGACGGGCACTGACGTCGCAATGAACAGCGCACGGGTAGTGCTCGTGAAAGGTGACCTTCGGGGCATCGCGCGGGCTCGCTCGCTAAGCATGGCGACGATGAAGAATATCCGCCAGAACCTGTTCTTTGCGTTCGCCTATAACGCCATCGGCATTCCAATTGCCGCAGGCGTGCTTTACCCGTGGCTCGGCATTCTCCTCAGCCCAATCGTTGCGAGTGGGGCGATGGCGCTGAGTTCGGTGTCTGTCATCGGGAACGCGCTGCGTCTGCGCGGGGTTCGGACGTGAATCGTTATCCACGACGGGGGCCCGCAGTTGCAAGGCAGGTGCTGGCGGCGCGCCTGCCTATCCAATTCTTCGCCGATTCGAGGGTTTCCGATGGAACTGCTGAGCATGCTGCTCGGCAATTTTCTGCGTCGGTCGACGCTGGCATTGAGAGTTTTCCATCCCGAGCAGCCTCGCCACATTGGTGCAACTCAGGATTGCGGGGACCAGCGGCTCGGTAATATTTGGTCGATTTCTTTCTTCTGCATACACCTTGTCATGCCGCATGTGGCGCAAAACGTTGCTCAGGCGGCTGCAATGGTATTCAGTGCGTCGCACACGTTACGCACTTCAGAATGGTTTTGGGCGGCAGCGATCACGAGCGCACGTTCGCTGACGACGGGCAATGGGCCGCGCAATGTGACGATCCCGTCACGTACCTCGACTTTGATCGCATCGGCTCGTGTCTCGGCGGCCACGCACAACGCGGCGCGGATTCGTGCTGAAACTTCCAACTGGATCTGCCGGTCGCTGACACTGAGTTGATTGCTGATCGACGTGATACCCGGCAAACGCACAAGAACTTTCTCGGCAAGTTTTCGCTGGTACGACCAATCAACCTTGCCAGAAAGCGTAACGCCCCCATTGAAGACGGACACCGTAACCGCTCCGGAGGGCAAACACGCCCTCCATTTCAAAGCATCCAGCACGGTGTCTCGTATCTGTGCGTCACTGCGGCGCAAATGCCGAGGCACTTCGACGGTCAGTTCTCCGGTGACGGAGGCAATGCCATGCACCTCCTCAGCCGCTTCCAATGCTGCAATCCGGGCGCCATAGTTGGACACGGTGCCTCGCAGGACGGCTCGACAGTCCCGCACGTCAACGCAAATTGACTCGTGGCACAAGGAAGGATCGCGGCGAATATTCTCAACGATGCAATTCGTGAGGTCACAATCCCGCGGTGAAATGTTGAATGTCGCTGTCGTTGTGTTCACGCAAGCCTCCTTTCGTCGAAAACGTTGTCTCTGCCGAAATCGGAATCAGGACAAGGGTGCCCCCGAGATGCCGTGGCGTTGACGGCCCATCCTGGCGATCGGTCGGACGCGTGGTCTGAACGCTCGACGGTTCATGTTCGAAGCGGCGATTGATGATAGTGACTCACCGCGACGTCTACCTGAGCTTGATTTGCATCAATCGGATTAAATGGACGCGTTCGAAAACCGTCGTCGGGACGTCAGAGAGGCGGGATAACGACATCGCAGACGAACGGTGAAGCCGCGCCTTGCGCGCGTCTGGCGCGCCGGAATTGATCGGTGTCAATTATATGAATAATGTCGCCAGGCAGTATGGAGGTGGAGACTACTAAATCTGCGGAGCTGCCATGTCCTCGTCGTCGTATCAGGAACTCGAGCGCGATCTTGCGCATCTGAAGGCCGCAATCTCGTTGCTCGAACAGACCCGGGCGTATTTCTCAGTGCGCAGCCCCGTCACCGATCCCGCGTATTGGAAGGCGCGCCTGAGAACAGCACTGGGTAGCGCGGAATGTGACGAAGCAATTGCTCAGCAGATTGAACGTCTGCTCGGACGATTGACAAGCTTGCAAGCCGTCGCCGACAGCAATCGGGAATCTGGCCGCAAAGTGCAGACCCACGCTGCAGGCAGGCACGCTTAGCGCTATAGCGGGAGCCCCCAGAAAGCGAACAATACGCGTCGGCAGCCGGATCATGTCGACGTGACCGTGCGGGTCGCCCGACAATTCATTGTCCGTGTAGCTGAAATTCAGCATGGTCAGGCGGGCCGGATGCACAGCACCGAAAATCGGTCCGTCGACGCGTCGAACCCATGAGCCCGTCGGGAAAGTTTGCCTCCCTCGCGGAATTGACCGCTATCAATGAGCGATCACACTGGGCGTGCCGCGTCCTTCAAGCGCTGCCCGCCTCAACAACCGAGAGCGGCAGCATGATGGTGAGCGCGAATCCCCGGCCGGGCGCGGTCTGGATGGTCAGATCGCCGCTCAGGGCGGCGACGCGTTCCCGCATGCCTATTAAACCAAATGAGGTAGGGGACGGTCGAATATCGCTTCGGCAACCGCGCCCGTTGTCGACGATACGGACGATACAATACGGTTCGCTGCGCGTGATTTCGAGCGTTACCTGAGTCGCGTGCGCATGGCGAGCCACGTTCGTCAGCGCCTCCTGAACGATTCGAAACACTGCGGTGGAACTGTCCTGGTTGAAGTGGATATCTTCCGCGTCGATTTGCGCGTCGACCGATATCTCGTACCGCGACGAGAACCGCTCGATGAACCACTCGATAGCAGGCAGCAGTCCGAGATCGTCGAGCATGGCGGGCCGTAAATCGGTCGCAATGCGTCGCACGGAAACCACCAGCTGATCGATCAGCGCATAGATAGTGGACATGTCCGCGCGCTCTTTCGTCGTACCGTGATCTCGGCCAAGGCTGCCATTTTTCGCGCATTCGATCTTGAGTGCCGCCAGCTGTTGACCGAGATCGTCGTGCAGTTCGCGTGCGATCCGGGTTTTTTCATCCTCGCGGGCTCGTTGAATGCTCACGGACAGCCGCTTCAACTCTTCACGCGACGCTCTCAGTGCCTCGTCGGCCAGCCGACGCTCCGTTACGTCGATAATCCAGCCCACCATGCGATAGGCTTCGCCCGCCTGGTTCCATAGGGCCTGCCCTCGTGCATGCACCCAGCGGTACTCGCCCGTTTTGGCACGTATGCGGTATTCGATCTCGTAGGCGTATTTCTGCGCGAGGTGCGCGGCGAGTTGCGTCCTGACGGTTTCAATATCGTCAGGATGGATCAGGTCGAGGATAAGATGGCTGTCGTTGGGCAGTTCGTCCGCCTCGTACCCCACGATTTCCTTGAATTGAGGCGACAGATAAACGGCGCCGGACTGTGGATTCCAGTCCCACAGTCCGGCGCTCGCGCCTCTGACGGCGAGCTGGAACCGCTCCTCGCTCTCCTTGAGCGCCATCGCAATGTGATGACGCTCTATCGCATAGCGTATGGCGCGGCCAAGCTCAGATGAATTGATATCCCGCTTTGAAAGATAGTCCTGCGCACCCTCCTGAATAGCCCTTAGTCCCACCGATGTATCTTCAAGTCCGGTCAGCACCAGCACAGGCAGGTCGGCGGCATGCTGATTCAGTGCCCTGAACGTGCCAATTCCTTGCGCGTCCGGTAAGCCCAAATCCAGAAGCACGATATCGAATTGCGCCGACTGAATACAATCAAGTGCGTCAGACAAGCGGTTTGCACGGACCAGACGGTGCTGAAAGTCCAGCACATCAGTCAGTGCTTCCTCTATCAGCAGAGCGTCCGTTGGGCTGTCCTCGACAAGCAGGACCCGGACTTCCCGTGACATGTTCATGATCTGGCAGGGGGCAAAGTCACCACGCCGAACCAGAATTCACTGATTCTGCGCACCACCTCGACGAACCTGGTGAAGTCGACCGGCTTGGTGATGTAGCAGTTCGCGTGCAGTCCATAGGTTTTCGCCACATCTTCTTCTGACTTGGAAGTGGTCAACACGACGACGGGAATGTTCATCAGGTCGGGGTCCGCCTTCAGTTCCTGAAGAACTTCGCGTCCGCTCTTTTTAGGCAGATTGAGGTCGAGAATGACCAAGCCGGGCCGGGGCGCGTCACGGTGCCTGCCTTCGCGCCGTAGAAACTCCATCGCCGCAACGCCGTCTTCGGCTACGTGCAAAGGGTTGAGAAGCTTGTAGTAATCGAAGGCTTCACGCGTGATCATGACGTCGGTCGGGCTATCCTCAACCAGAAGGATATGGATCAGATCGTCGGCGGGCTGTGAAAGCATGAGCTACTCCAGCGAGTTGTGCTGTGAAGGGATACTGTCTCCCGTTACTGCATTGAGCGTGAAGAAAACTGTCGTGCCGTCGCCGGGTTGGGACTCGACCCAGATGCGTCCGCCGTGCTGCTCGACGATACGCTTGCATAGCGCAAGGCCGATCCCTGTACCAGGGTAATCGGCACGGGAGTGAAGACGCTGAAAAATCATGAATATGCGTTCAAAGTATTGCGGATCGATGCCGATGCCATTGTCCTTCACCGAGATCACCCAGTTGTGGTCCGCTCGGCGAGCGCCGATGTCGATGCACGCGGCGCGATCGACCTTCCGAAATTTGACAGCATTGCCGATCAAATTCTGAAACAGCAGGGCGAGTTGAGTTGGAATCGCCATGACGGCGGGCAATTCCCCTCGCGTGATCTGCGCACCGGACTCCTGTAGCGCGACGCTCAAGCTCTTAAGCGCCTGGTCAAGGGCTGCAGCACATTCGGTCAACTGCAACACCGCGCCCGATCGTCCGACCCGGGAATAGGAGAGCAGATCGTCTATCAGCTTTTGCATCCGCGTGGCGCCATCCACTGCATGCATGATGAACTCGTCCGCGCGCCCATCGAGTTGTCCTTGATATCGGCGCTGCAGCAGTTGAAGCGGACCCGCGACCGCACGTAACGGCTCCTGTAGATCGTGGGACGCCACGTATGCAAATTGTTCGAGATCCCGGTTCGAGCGCGCGAGTTCTTCGGTTCTGCGTATGAGCTCCTGTTCCGCGCGCTTTCTCTCGGTGATGTCGACAATGGCGGCGAGCACGAAGTTTTCGTTGGCGGTCCGTACCGGGTTGAGCCCGATTTCCACGGGAAACTCCGAACCGTCCTGACGGCGGCCGTACAGGTCGCGGCCCATGCCCATCGGCCGCGGTTTCAGATCATCGAGATATGCGCTTCGAGACACTTGATGACCGGCGCGAAACCGCTCGGGCACAAGGGTTTCGATTGACTTACCGAACAACTGGTCACGACTGTAGCCAAACAGATGCTCGGTCTGCGCATTTACGAGGACGATCTTTCCCTGCTGATCCACCATCACCATTGCATTCGGCGCGGCCTCTACCACTTGCCGGAAGCGTTCCTCCAGGCGTCTGCGCTCGGTGATATCGACGATGGCGGCCAGTACGAATATGCCCTCGTCGGTGGTGACAGGGTTCAGCCCGATCTCGACGGGAACTTCGCTACCGTCCTTTCGTAGCGCAAAAAGGTCACGGCCGGTTCCCATCGGTCTGCTGCTCAGGTCACCATAGAACATGCGTCGGTAGTCGGGATGCGCGCGGCGCAGACGCTCGGGCACGAGCATGTCGACACTGCTGCCGACGAGTTCGTCGCGCGGATAGCCGAAAAGCTTTTCCGCCTGCGCGTTGACGAGAACGATCAGCCCTTCCCGGTCGGCCATGACCATCGCGTTGGGCGCAGCTTCCACAACTTGCCGGAAGAGTTCGTGGGTCAAGCTGCTCAGTGGCTTGTGCGGCTCCATTCGATCTCCGTCGCTTAAAGTAGCAACCTCCGCGTGGACGCTGCTTCGCTGGGCAGCGCGTTGCCGCGGGGCGGTAGCTGATTTATAGCCTACGCACACACGAAATATGATCGCTCGCTTTCGCCCTGTCGTGTGCTGCCGTCACACACGCGTGCCGAACTGGAGGGCATCAGGGTTTTCCCTTTACCGTGGCGGCCGTTCGGACCGTCGGCAGTCGCCTGACCCCGGCCCTCGCGCGCGGTTGATACAGGTCAACGAGGACAGTACGGCACAGGCGATGATGTCCCCGTGGCACAAGTAGTTATCTACGCGCAGTGGATATAGGCGTGTGACGGAGGCGAAGATGAGCATCAGCATGCAGATCGTCTATCTGGGCTTCTGTGGAACGACACGACTGGAAGGCGAGGCCGCGGCGCAGCTAGTGCGGCTCGAACGGTACAGCGGGCTGCTTTCAAATTGCCATCTGGCAATCGAGGAGATTCATTCGCCGTCGGCCAAGCCGACCTACGAAGTTCGCCTCGACCTGATCACGCGCTCGCGCGACCTCAAACCTATCGAACATTGTTCCAGCGAAAATGCGGAACACGCGGTCCGCTGCGCATTCGACGCCGCGGAAAGAGAACTCCAGGCCGCCGAGAGCGCCGCGAAACATCGGCGGCAGTGATGTCTGGCCGCACGGCGCAGATTCAGAGACCGCCTTCGGCAAACACGCCGTTTTCCGGATCGGACTCCGTGTAATCGACGCACTGAACGTGCCACTTGCCGATAACAGGCGCGTGATGAGCGTGGCGGTACCACAACGCCCGTCCCGACTCGCCTTCGCATGGACCCGTGGCTGAACCAAGGTCGAGCCCGGTGAGTTCGAAGATCCCACGGTCGTACCCGGCGCCGCATACACGGGTGTTGTCGTTCCGGTAGGCCAAAGTACCCCATTCGGGCAATTCGAACACTGCGTGTCCTTCTCGTGACCACAGACGCGATTCGCGATCTAGCCACAGAACGGCATACGCGGCGTCGGCGTACTGAAACGCATCGAGGTGGACGGTAACTCTCATCAGTGTCTCCGGGATCGACCAACGACCAGGCGCTGGGAAGCATCTCATTGGGACATGACCCACTCGATCAGTTTGTGTGCATCTTCGGCGGACAGCGGGCCGCCACGTTCGGGCGGCAGAGGCATGGGCGTATCGCCCCAGTGCGCGCGACCGCCTTTTCTCAGCTTGATTTCGAGCATCGCCCTCGCATCGGGCACGTCCCGATAGCGGTCCGCGATCTGATGAAACGACGGCGCAAGAAATGGCGCATCCGACGTGTGACAGAACATGCAATGCTGCTGGTCGACCAGTTCGGTCGGTTCATCGACTCGCGCATAGGCTGTGTTCAGTCCGGTGTCAGAGAGCGCCAGGGCGCACGTAAGCAGAATGGACCAGCGGGCGTGGTTCACGACAAAGCTCCTTGTTGGCGAGGCGAGGTGAGCGGATTTCGGTCAGTCGGGAACAGTCGATAAAGATCGTTATTACGTTGTTCATGTGAGACATTGCTTGGCCGTGCGAGGACCACGCCTCTTGCCCTGCATTTATCGTGGCATGCCTCGGCAACTCGTCTTTGAGACAAATCAACCGTCTGAATTGACGTTGTCAGCCAGTCCGCATAGGTGCCGCCGAAGCCGCTCCGCTCACGCCTTGCTACGCGCGGTCAGACTTTCGCCAGCCGCTCGGGGTCGACGATGCGGACTGTCTTGCCGTTTGCATGGACGAGATGCGCGCGGTGAAACTTCGAAAACATACGGCTCACGGTTTCGAGTTTCATTCCGAGGTAACAGCCGATTTCCTCGCGTGTCATGCGCAGATGAAACTCAGCGGCCGAGAATCCACGCGTCTTGAAGCGCCGGGAGAGATTAAGAAGAAACGAGGCCACGCGCTGCTCTGCCGACATCGTGCCGAGCAGCATCATTTGTACTGACTCCCGCACGATTTCACCGCTCATCATCTGATAAATATGATGCTGCATCGACTTCACCTCGCGGCAGATGACCTCGAGCTGCGCGAACGGGATAATGCAGACAACGCTGTCTTCAAGTGCAATTGCGTCGCAGTTGTGTTCGCCCGCGCAGACGCCGTCGAACCCGAGCGCATCGCCCGCAATCTCGAAACCTGTCACGTGTTCCCGGCCGTCGCGGTGCATGACGACCGTTTTGAACGATCCGGCTCGTATCGCGTAAATGCTCTTGAAATGGTCGCCGGTACGAAACAGCGTGTCGCCGCGTTTGACGGTCTTCGTCGTGCAGATGACTGTGTCGAGTTTCGACAGATCCTCTGCGCTCAGATCGGGCGGCATGCAGACGGTGCGCATCGAACACGACGAGCAGCGCGCCGTGGCTCGACGCGCCGAGTTGCTCTGCTCGACGGGACGGATCGGAATGATCGCGGCAGTGGCGTCTTCCGGGGCGTGACTGGAAGCCAGCGTGTTTGCGTCAAACATGTTTGTCTCCTCGACCGTCGTTTGCGCCCGCATGGTGCGCGGCGCTTGGCGGTGAATCAAGTATCGGCGCGCTTATCGCGAAAAAGTATCGGCGACGCTTTAAGAGGAGATAGGATGCAAGGTAGCTAAACTAGGAAAATTCCTACCAACGTTGGCAATCGAAAGGTATCTACAGCTCGTCATCGTCGACGAGTTTGTAACGAATCGCGTAGCGAACCAGCGCGTTCTCATTCGGCAACTGCATTTTCTCGAGTACGCGTGTCTTGTGCGTGCTGACGGTTTTTACGCTTACGCATAGTTCGTGGGCGATTTCCGTAATGCTCTGACCGGAAACGATTCGTCTGAAGACATCGAACTCGCGGTCGGAGAGGCGTTGATGCGGTAATGCTTCCGTGGGTTCGTTCAGGGTTTGCGCGAAGCGTTCAGCCATTGCCAGACTGATGTACACCCCTCCAGCCGCTACCTTCGTGACAGCGTTGACGAGTTCCAGGCTTGCGCTTTCCTTCGTGAGATAGCCGGCGGCGCCCGCCTTGAATGCGCGTACCGCATATTGCTGCTCGGCGTGCATCGTCAGCACGAGGATGCGCAACGCGGGTTGCTCGTCCTTGATCTGCCTGATGAGTTCGATGCCGTTTCGACCGGGCATGGTCAGGTCGAGAACCAGCACCTGTGCCGGTGTGGAGCGGACGAGCGCGATAGTGGTCACGCCGTCCCACGCTTCGCCGGCCACCTCGAATCCGCTGGCGTTCTGCAGTATGTGACGCAAGCCGTCGCGGACGAGGGCATGGTCGTCGGCCAACAGTACCTTGATCATGGTTGGGTTTCTTCCTGTCAGACAGATTGCAGGGGAAACTTGACCGTTCTCGCGAAGCTGCGGTCTTTTGCCCGACGACAAATGACCGCTTCACAGACGTTGCCGGGCACGACTGAGGATCGATATTTTGATTGTACGCGTTCACATATCGCGCGTGTGGCCCTAAAAAAAGCCGTTTTTGAGCGGCTACATAACAGTTGGTCACACCGCCGACACCGGACCATCGTCCGGTTGACCTGAGTCAATCGGCGACGAGGGGACAGGAACACACTGCCTTTTATACGATTCGGTACACGTTCCAGGTAGCCGATGCGTCACAACGGGAGGTTCATCATGTACGACCGAATCCTTGTTGCACTTGACGACAGCGCGAGCGCACAGATGGCGCTCGGTGAGGCGGTCAGGCTCGCAAAAGAGTCCAGAGGCGTGGTGTATGGGGTGTCCGTGGTGGACCGTGGACGATGGCCGGGGGAGGTCAGCGCACGGTTCGAGTTCGAGCCTGAACCTTCTGCCGCGTCGAACGCCGCGACACATATCTTCGACGAGGCGAATGCGCTGTTTCGGGACTCGGGCGTCAGTGGCAAGACGCGCGCGATCGATGCGTACGGTGAGAGCGTGCCGGAGGTGATCGCTCGCGCGGCTGAAGAGTGCGACGCCGATATCATCGTGATGGGTACGCACGGGAGGCGGGGTGCATCGCGGTTCATGCTCGGCAGCGTCGCAGAGTCGCTCGTTCGCGCGTCGCAGAGGCCGGTCCTGCTGGTTCGGCACCATGGTCATGGTTCTGGCGCTCAGACAGCATCACAGGCGTGACGCCTCGCGTACGCGCGTCCCGTTCGTTCATGCGGATGCCGCTCGCCGGCGAGGCCATCAATGGTGGAATGCACGTGAAATGATGACCGTGCGCCGACCGGCTTACACGGTGGACGTCAAGTGGAGATGACTCGCATGTCAGAGCCTCGCAGCCCGATTCTTGTCGTGTACTACTCGCGCAGCGGTAGGACCCGGCGTATTGCCGAAATGCTGGCGTCGGAGCTTGGCGCCGACATCGAGCCAATCTGCGAGCGGCGCCTGGGAGTCGGGCGAAAAGGCGCACGCAGTTACGTAGGGTCGCTGGTGGATGCATGGCTCCAGCGGCGTGCTGACCTGTTGCCTGCGCGTCACGACGTCTCGAGCTATGACGTCGTGGTGGTCGGGTCCGCGGTTTGGGCGCGACATGCTTCGGCTCCTGCCGTGACGTGGCTGAAAGAGCACGGCGGGCACATCCAGCGGCTGGCGCTGTTGTGCTGTCTGCGTCGCCGGGGCGCCACCCAGGCGTTGACGCAGTTGGCGCGTGCGGCGGGCAAGCCGGCTATCGCAAGTTGCGTGGTTGCTGCCCGTGACTTGCGTCTGGGCGTCGACGGCTTAAAGCGTCAGGCGTTCGCGCGTAGCATCCGGCACCGGCTGCAGGCCCGGCGGCCAACGGAGCGGGTGGTGTGACGCCCCGGCAAGGGGGCGCCTGCCTTTTTCGTGCGCGATGGCGCGTCAATCGGGTTCCGTCATGATTCGTCCATCTACCGTCCCATCGAGGCGCTGTTGAAGACCGTGTTGACGTTCCTCAGGCGGTCCGCGACGCATATGGGCGCGGACGCTGCATTGCTCCGCGAGGTCGAGCGATTCCTGCAGGTCGCGGCGCGTGCCGACAGGCGATCCGTCGTTCGCGCGATGGGAACCATGCGTGCAGTCATTGATCAGGATCAGTTCCACTCAGGCGCTCCCCGTTATCTTGAAGGGATTCAGGAATTCGACGTGGAGCACGGAACGTGTCGATTGACGAGAGTGGAGAAGCCAGCCAGATCGAAAGATTCGCCGCGACGGGGCGCGTGATCGCAGCGCGTGGCGCCGTTGTCGATATCGATTTCGACAGCGGCGCGCTGCCGCCCGTCGATACCGCGATGTTCGTCTCGACGTGCGATGGTCGGCAGCCGGTGCTTGCGGAAGTGCAGGCGCACATCAGCGACACCGTCGTGAGGGCGCTCGCGCTGCAGTCTACGGCCGGCATTGCGCGCGGCATGCCGGTACATTCGACCGGCCTGCCAATCGAGGTTCCTGTCGGCCCCTTGACGCTCGGGCGGTTGTTCGACGTGTCGGGCGCCGTACAAGACGCGGGCGCACCGCTGCCGCAGCGCGTGGAGCGCCGTCCGATTCACCGCGCGCCGCCAGCGTTGTCGGCACAACGCGGTGCGACCCGGCTGTTCGCTACCGGGATCAAGATCATCGACCTTTTGACACCGCTCGCGCATGGAGGGAAGGCCGCGATGTTCGGTGGCGCGGGGGTGGGAAAAACTGTTCTGGTGATGGAACTGATCCACGCGATGGCCGAGCAGCACAGCGGGATTTCCGTGTTCGCGGGCGTTGGCGAGCGCTCGCGCGAGGGCCACGAGATGCTTGCAGACATGCGCAGCTCCGGCGTGCTGCCGCGCGCCGTGCTGGTTTACGGCCAGATGAACGAGCCGCCGGGGGCACGCTGGCGCGTGCCGTTGACAGCGTTGACCATCGCCGAGTATTTCCGCGACGAACGCCATCAGAACGTGCTGCTGTTGATGGACAACGTGTTCCGGTTCGTGCAGGCGGGGGCAGAGGTTTCGGGGCTGCTGGGCCGCATGCCGTCGCGAGTCGGATATCAGCCGACGCTCGCGAGCGAGGTTGCCGCGTTACAGGAGCGGATCGCGTCGATCGGCGAGGCGGCCGTGACAGCGATCGAAGCCGTCTACGTTCCCGCCGACGATTTCACCGACCCTGCTGTAACGGCGATTTCGTCGCACGTCGACAGCATGGTGGTGCTGTCGCGTGCACAAGCCGCCGAAGGCATGTATCCCGCAATCGATCCGATCGCCTCGACGTCGATCCTGCTCGATCCGCTTGTCGTTGGCGACGAGCATGTGAACGTGGCCAATGCGGTGCGCCGTGTGATCGAGCATCAGCGTGAGCTGCAGGATGTGATCGCACTGCTGGGCATCGAGGAACTCGGTGCTGACGACCGCCGGATTGTGCAAAGGGCCCGCCGCCTGCAGCGCTTTCTCACGCAACCGTTTTCGGTGACGGAGGCGCTCTCCGGGCAGCCTGGCCGGTCGGTTGCATTGACGGACACCATCGCCGGGTGCAAGGCCATTCTCGATGGCGAGTGCGATGACTGGCAGGAGAGTTCGCTGTACATGGTCGGTGCGCTCGACGAGGCGCGTGTGAAGGAAGCGCGCGGCAGGCGAACGGGTACCGTTCCCGCTGCGGTCTGACGGAGATGCGCTCATGCCGGACATATCGCTCAAACTGACCATCGCGACGCCGGCACAGGTGGTGGTCGACGGCTTGCGAATCGTCTCGTTGCGCGCCGAAGACGAAAGCGGCGGATTCGGCATTCACGCCGGACACGAGGACATGGTGACGCTGCTCAGCGCTTCCGTCGTGAGATGGACGACGCCGGACGGCGTCGCACATTTTTGCGCCGTGGACGGCGGCGTGCTGATCGTGTCGAACGGTGTGGCCGTGTCGATCGCATGCCGGGAAGCGGTGCCGGGCGCGTCGTTGCAGCGCCTGGAGGCGGAGGTTCACGAGGTGCGGGCGGCACAACTGGATGCGACGCGGCGCGCCCGTGTCGAACAGACTCGATTGCATGCACACGCTGTTCGCCAGATGCTGCGTTATCTGTGCCCGCAAGCGGAGCGCGGAGTACCCGAATGACGAGGCACCGCAATGACCGTTCCGCTACCGACGATCGCGTCGCGAAAGCGGCGCAGAACGCTGCAAGCCGCGACGCACTGGGACGCGAAGACCGCGAGCCGTCCCTTGCCGCGCGGCTCGGACAGATCGGCGTTCTAGGCTGGACGATCGTTTTGCCGACGCTCGTCTGTCTCGCGCTGGGTCGCTGGCTGGACCGGCTGATGGGAACGCGAGTGTTCTTTTCGGCTCCGTTTCTGATGATCGGCGCGGCGATAGGCCTCTGGGCCGCATGGAAGTGGATGCATCGGCAGCAAAGGAGAGATCGTGACTAGTCCGGTTTTCGCTCATTTGCACAGTGCACTGGCATTGATCGTTGCGGGTGGCGCGGTCGGCTTGCTCATCGGCGCGGTGCATTTCGTATCGCTGCGCTGGAATGCCGCCCTGTTCATCGCAGGGCGCCCGGCTGGCGCATTGTTGCTGCAACTGTTGCGTATCGCGCTGTCCGCGGCGGTGTTCGTCGTACTGGCGAAGGCGGCCATGCTCGCCTTGCTCGCAGGAGCAGCCGGTTTCATGTGGGCGCGGAGCATTGCGCTCCATCTCGGTCGAGTCGAATCATGATGCGTTCCCCGCTGACCACGGAACCTCTGCTGCATATGGGGCCCGTTACGATCAGCACGCCCGTGATTGTCGCGTGGGCGATCATCGCGTGCCTCGCGATCGGCGCTGCGTTGCTCACGCGCAAGCTCCCGGTTGCGCCTTCCAGAGTGCAGACGGTTCTCGAGCTGCTCGTCGAAACCATCGACGCCCAGATTCGCGACACGATGCAAACCGCGCCGGCCTCCTATCGCGCGCTGATCGGCACGCTCTTCCTGTTCGTGCTGGCCGCCAACTGGTCGTCGCTCCTGCCCGGCGTCGAGCCGCCCACGGCGCATCTGGAAACCGATGCCGCGCTCGCCTTGCTCGTGTTGCTCGCGACGGTTGCGTACGGCGTGCGCTCGCGCGGCCTGCGCGGATACCTCGCGACATTCGCCGAGCCGACGTGGGTCATGATCCCGCTGAATATCGTCGAACAGCTCACGCGCACCTTTTCGCTCGTCGTGCGCCTGTTCGGCAACGTAATGAGCGGCGTGTTCGTCATCGGCATCGTGCTGTCGCTCGCGGGCCTGCTCGTGCCCATTCCGCTGATGGCCCTCGATCTCCTGACGGGAGCCGTGCAGGCTTACATCTTCGCTGTGCTCGCAATGGTGTTCATCGGCGCCGCGGTTGGCGAGACGCCGCATCCGGCAGACAACAACCAGAAGGAACACGCATGAACCTCATTGAAATCATCAGCATAGCCGCGGCGGCGCTTGCGGTGTCGTTCGGCGCAATCGGTCCGGCGCTAGCGGAAGGCCGCGCCGTGGCGGCTGCGATGGATGCGATCGCGCGACAACCCGACGCGTCGGGTACGTTGTCCCGGACGCTGTTCGTCGGGCTTGCGATGATCGAGACAATGGCCATCTACTGCCTCGTGGTCGCGTTGCTGCTGCTGTTCGCCAATCCTTTCGTCAAGTGACCCGGCGATGAAGATCGACTGGTCGACGCTGGGGTTGCAAACGGTCAATCTGCTGGTGTTGCTGTGGCTATTGCAGCGCTACCTGTTCCGTCCCGTCGCGAAGATCATCGCCGAGCGTCAGGCCGCCGCGCGCGCGCTCATCAGCGATGCTGAAGCCGCGAAGATCGCGGCGCGCAAGGAACTCGACGCGATGACTGCCGAGCGCGCGCAGCTTGCCGCGCGAAGAGCCGATGCCATTGCGCAGATCGAGCACGACGCGAGCCAGCAGCGCGACGCATTGCTCGCGGCGGCGCATGAAGACGCCGACAGGGTGCGCGCGGAGGCGATTGCGCAAATGCAGCGAGACCGGGCGGCGTTGGCCGACGAGGCATCTGCACGGGCCGTCATCCTTGCGGTCGACATCGCGCGCAAGCTGTTGGCGCGCATGCCTGAATCGACACGGGTTGAGCCGTTCATCGACGGACTTGTGGACGGCGTGAACAGGCTTTCCCCGGCAGCGCGACAGCAACTGATCGGCGACGCGTCGCTACAGTTGACGGCACCGCGCGCGCTGACAGCCGACGAGCAGCGCGCGTGCGAGGCCGCGCTTGCGGCTGCGCTAGGCCACCCTGTCGTGTGGCACGCGCAGATTGACGGCACGCTGGTCGCGGGGCTCGAACTGGTCGGCCGGCACGGCATCGTGAGCAACAGCTGGCGCGACCAGCTGGAGCAGGTTCACAACGGGTTACTGAACGACGACGGACATGTTTGACGATACGAGCGACGGATGGCTGGCCTGCAAGCGCAGCGCGCTCGCGGCGATCGAACTCGAGACGCGTGCGACCTTGATGGGCCGCGTTGAGCGCGTCGCGGACGGCATCGCGTTCGTGTCGGGACTGCCGGATGTGGCGCTAGACGAACTGGTCGATATCGAAGGCGGCGTCACGGGCTACGTGCATTCGCTCGATGTCGACGTCGCGAGCGTCGTGATGCTCGACAGTGGCGAGTCTGTGCAAGCGGGTATGCGCGTGACGTCACGCCATGCCGTTCTCTCTGTGCCCGTTGGAGAGGCACTTCTGGGACGTGCGGTCGATCCGCTCGGGCGGCCGCTCGACGGCGGTGACACGATCAGGACTGACAGCAGCCTTCCTGTCGAGCGGCCGGCGCCCGCCATCGTCGAGCGGGACTTCGTCAGTGAGCCGCTCGAAACGGGTGTCCTGATCGTCGATGCTTTGTTTGCGATTGGACGAGGGCAGCGGGAACTGATCATTGGCGACCGGGCCACAGGAAAGACTGCGCTCGCGATCGAGACGATCGTCAATCAACGACATACCGACGTTATCTGTGTCTATGTAGCTATCGGTCAACGGTCGACGGCCGTGCAGCGCGCGATCGACGCGATACGGCGATACGGCGCGCCCGAGCGATGCGTCTTCGTAGTGGCATCGTCAGCGTCGCCACCCGGCCTGCAATGGATCGCGCCGTTTGCAGGATTTTCGATTGCCGAGTTTTTTCGGGACCGGGGGCGGCACGCGTTGGTCGTCGTCGACGACCTCACCAAACACGCGGCCACGCATCGCGAGCTTGCATTGCTGACACGCGAGCCGCCGGGGCGCGAGGCCTACCCGGGCGACATCTTTTACCTGCACGCGCGCCTGCTCGAACGCGCGGCCCGGCTGTCTGCGGACCTGGGCGGCGGCTCGCTGACAGCCTTGCCGATTGCCGAAACCGATGCGGGCAATCTGTCCGCCTACATCCCGACCAATCTGATTTCGATCACAGATGGGCAGATCGTGCTCGACGCGGGCCTCTTCGCGGCCAACCAGCGACCCGCCGTCGACGTCGGCCTGAGCGTGAGCCGTGTGGGCGGGAGGGCGCAATATCCGGCGTTGCGCGAAGTGGCGGGCCGTTTGCGGCTCGACTACGCGCAGTTTCTCGAACTGGAAGTCTTCAGCCGCTTCGGTGGTCTCGCCGATGCCCGTGTGGTCGCGCAGATCGAGCGCGGCAAACGCATCCGCGCGCTGTTCGCTCAGCCGCGCTTTAGCGCGCTACGGGGCATCGATCAGGTCGCGTTGCTTTCCGCGCTGGCTGACGGTCTGTTCGATGGTGTGCCCGTCGAAGCGATCGCACAGGCGCGGCAGCGCCTGGCTACATCAGGCATCGCGCATGGGCTGACGGACGACATACTCGCAAAGCCGCTCGGCGAATCCACGCGCAAGCGGCTGATCGATGCCTTGTTCGGCGTTGTCGGGCGTGGGGGCCTGGGACCGGCCGACATTCCGACGACGCGGGAGCACACGGATGACCAGCCGGCTCAGTGAAATCGAAGGCCGGATGGCAACCGCGCATCAACTGGATGCCGTGATTCGTGCGATGCGTGGAATCGCTGCGGCGCGGGAGCGTGAAGCACAGGCCCGGCTGGCGGGAATCCGTTCTGTTGCGGCAACGGTCGGCGAAGCGATCGGCATGGTGCTGACGGCAACACACCGGGACACGGGCGGTTTCGCGCGCGAGCACGACCTGGCTCCCGTCCTGATCGTGTTTTGCACGGAGCAGGGTTTCGTCGGTGGATTCAACGAGCGGCTGCTCGAGCGTGTCGAAAACTGGCCGTCGCCCGGTGCGGCCGCGCTGTTCGTGGTCGGCACGCGCGGTGCTGCCTTGGCGGATGAACGACGGCTCGCGTATGACTGGTCGGTGCCGATGGCCAGCCATGCCGAAGACGTGATGCGCGTGGCCGGGCGCATCAGCGATGCTGTGTTTGCGCGGTTCGCAGCGCATTCCGCGTCGGCGATATGGCTGATACACGCGGTGCCAGCACAAGGGGCGCAGGTGGCGATCGTGACGAGGCGGCTTGTTCCGTTCGATTTCGACCGCTTCAGGACTGCGACACGCGTGCGGCCGCCGTTGCTCACGTTACCTGTCGACAAGATGTTGACGGGGCTTGCCGAGCGTTACGTCTATGTCGAGCTATGCGAGGGCCTCATGTTGTCTTTTGCTGCGGAAAACGCAGCTCGCATGACGGCAATGCTCGCGGCAAGCGATCACGTCGGCGAGACCTTGAAAGCGCTGACGCGCGAGGCTCGCATCGTCCGCCAGGATGAGATCACGACTGAAATCGTCGAACTCGCGGTCGCGGTGGCGCCTGCTTCGGGAAGCGGCATCGGGAAGCGGGCGTAACGATGCGCAAAAAAGCCCTGCTGTGCGCCGCTTTGACGGGTTCGACACTTCTCGCCGCGTGTTCGACGCGCTGCGAAACGCCGCTTCGCGGGATGTCGCGACGGCCCCTTGTGACGACGCGTGGGCGCGAACCCGGACGTTTATTCAGACACACGGCGTAACGTAGATCGTTCAGGCAGACGACTCGGCGATTCAGACGGCGTTTCCGCATGCGTTTGGCTTCGTCTATCTCTCAGCCTCGAAAATCGGTGACGATGCCGGCAATATGGTCATTCGTCTTAGGCCGATGTGCCGGGGCATCTGTGACAGCGACGGTCGCGCCCGGGGCTGTTGTACCGCTCTTGCGCGCGATCGATCGCGTCGGTCGAGGCTCAATTTCGCACATGGATGACGGTGAACCGTTGACGGCTTGCGCGTAGGCGGCCCGCCATCGGGGACGGATATCCGGCAATCTCAGTTAGGAATATTCCTACTTGATGGCTTCATCGACTACCCGCGTTTAAAGGCTCGCCGATTTCAATCGAAGCAGGGGCCCTCAATAATGTTCTTAACCCGCCGCCGACACACAGACTCGCATTCGGTCACGGGCGCAGGCAGAACGAGGAGCACGAAATGAACGGCAATGGCATTTCTCTCAGAGATCTCGTCGACAAATGGCTCGCGCCGACGCGTTCGATTCCGGCCAAGGTGACTCAGACCGGGCGTTTCGGCGCCAGCGGCGCTCGCTTTGTCCGGCTTGAGGGCGCGGTGTCGAACGGTCCGTTGAGCATCGTTTTTTTCCGGCATGGTCAAGGCGCCTGGGACGTCTTTCCGCCCGTGCCCCACACGCCCGCGATGGGAACGCGTCTTTTCGCGCCCTGATTCATGCGAGTGGCTGGCAGCGCGTTACGGTCGAGGACCGATCTGATCAAGCCTCGAATCGAAACGTGACATAGCCTGACAGGCGTAGACACAACGTCAGTTTGTCCGCGTGCCCTTGCCGTCAAGATGACGGCACCGCCTCACGCACCGCCCGTCCGGTTTCCTGGCGTCGCACGATGGCCAATAGTCTCAGCTTCTTCACACAATCAGCTCGATGTCCTGATCACTGCCGGCGCGGCCCGCTGAGCGCGGCATGGGGCGCGCCGCCGTGGCAGACAGCCGAATGGGTGCTGCGCGTCCCGTTCGTAAGTCTCGTCGGGAGCGGATCGGGTTGTCACTGCACGAGTTCTTCACGCCGAACCGGATAGTCTGATTGCTGGCGGCGGTCGCAGCCGTCCTCGCCACGGCGGGCGTGGACACAGATAAAGCCGTCGCGATTCACTCGCCGCGAAACCGCGGTGCGGCTATTGATTGTTTGGCCGGGTTCTTGACGGGCGGGGTTTGCGTATGCGCGAGGTCGGGAGAATCTGTCGCGGCGGGGCTCGGAGATCCGTTCACGGACAGTCCGATGGAGGCTGCGGGCTTCGCGGTTTCCGCGGCCGGCAGTGGCATGGTGTGCACCGCATGCGCGCCCGCAGCGATGTCCGAGATGCGTTTGCAATACAGCATCGCCTGCGACGCGCAGGCGGGCAACATCAAACTTCCAATCGCGGCGTACTCGAGCGGATTGCGCACGGCCGCCGCACGCAACCACGTTTCCTTGCAGAGCGCCGTCCAGCTCGCAAGCGCTTCGGTGTTGGCCGTTGCGAGCGCCTCCATCGTTTCGGCTCCAAAGCCCGAGGGCGAGAAAGTATTCATGAACGTCTCCTGTGCGATTCGGCATCTCCGCTGTCCGGTTTGACTGTATGACGGCCACATCTCAATCCGTTGAGGCACGTCAATCGGCGGGACATTTTTCCAGCAAAACACACACAGGTGCGCGACGTCGAGCCCTTGATTCAGGTCAAGCGCCGATCCGCGCAAGCACCGAAGATAAGAAGCATGCGATGCAAAGCGTGATGGGGCGCAGCGAGTCGTGGCGCGAGCGAATTTCAAGGAGGCGTTCATGTACAAACAGATTCTGATTGCACTAGACGGTAGCAAGACGTCGGATCGAGTGCTGAACGAGGCAGTGAAGATGGCGCGCCTCACGGGCGGAAAAATACAGGCCGTGTACGTCGTCGACAAGACGCCGCTCTTCAGCTATGCCGGGTACTACGATCCCATCGCGCTGGTCGATGCGCTGCGCAAGGATGGCCATACCACTCTGCAGAAGGCGGAAGCAGCGTGCCGTCAGGCAGGTGTCGTGTGCGATGCGGAGATGGTCGAGACCGAGCGTCTGAACGAGGACGTCGCGACGACGCTGCAACATTGCGCCGAGCGGCTGGAGGCGGATCTCGTCATTCTGGGTACGCACGGCCGACGAGGGGTGCGCAGAATCGTGCTGGGCAGCGTGGCCGAGCGCTTCGTCCGGTTTGCGCAATGTCCCGTGCTGCTCGTGCGTGGCACCGAGCCGGAACAAGGAGAGCAGGGCTGAAACCCGGCGTGCGGCGGCGGCTGATGACGCGGCAACGACCGCGCCTATCAGGCCATCGCCCAGCGCCTGCAGGCCACAGTTGCACGTTATGCGGCGCTGGGTGGCGGTCGGTTTCCGATTTCGGATCGCCGTCGGCAAGTGCCGCACCGAACGTCCTGGCGTCGCGCGGCGCTCACGAGGCCTTCTCAGATGCGTGAACGAACGCTTTGGGCGATTCGCCCCAGCCAATCGGGGCGAAAACGGTCCCGCCCGCCAGTTCGATCAGTTCGATGAATCTCAGCAGCGTGAAGCCCGCCATGATGTGGATCTGCTTCCCGTGAAAATAGCTTTCAGTGCGCAGCCAGGGAGACGCGCCCGCATTGAGTTCGAACACGCTTATCGAGTGACCGTTGAGTCCAGCTTCGGGCGGGAAAAGAGGGCCGTCGAAAGCGATCTTCAGAATCTGATCGGTGCCGTCGCCGTAGGGCGGATGCGCCTGAAGCTGATAGGGTTTCTTATCCCAGCCATCGCCCCATTGTTCGTCGAGTCCGGTGCGGGTGAAATACGCCCAAGGCCCGCGTATGAAGCAAAGGCGATAGAGGTTGCCCACACCCTCCAGATCGACCCGCAATGTTGTCATTTATGCACCCCATCTGCATGCCGAACACATGAGCCTGCAATGTATGAAGGCCGCAAGTCAATCGTTGCACGCGTTGGACGGATCGGGTTGATGCAGGTCAACGGGCACAGGGTTGATCCCGGTCTCGCGGACGTTGACGTGCATCAAATCCGGCAGCATGCGCGGGGCTAATCTGACGTTTCAGTCTTGCGGTCCAGGTGGAGTCATTGCCATGCAGATATCGTTTCCCTCCTGCCGCCCGGATTATTGCGCGCGCGATCTGGTGTTGACCTTTCCCGCCCGCGTCGACGAGCAATCCGTGCAATGCGCGATTACGGCAGAAGCGCTCGAAGATCATTTCGGCGCGCGGTCGCTGAGAGAAGAAGACCTGTTCGACGCGTTCAATGCGCATCGTCTCGACATCGAAGTGGCCGCTCGCCGGATGCTGAACGAGGTAGGGGGCAATCCCGTTCTGCTGCATAGTGGCTACTTCCGCTTTTGCACCTGATGCGGCAAATATCGGACGCGGGTTCGACCGCAGACGAAGACATCAGATCAAGTACGGACTCCCAGAAGGTGGCTTCGTCGAAGTCCTCGACGGGACGGGTGGTATCGAAGGCGAAGGTCTGGGTCGTTTCAGCAGATGTCAGCGCGTCGGCGGTGGCGAGTTGCAGTGACAGCGTGGATGCATCGGCGTCAGACGCATCGTGCTGAGTGCGCTGACGTATGCGGATGCGCTCTGCGAGGACGTCGGGCGCGGCATGAAAGTCCAGCAGGCGCACCCGCGCTCCCAGCCGCTCCCCGAGCGAAAAAAAGGCGCTGCGATGGCGATGCTCCAGGAAGGTCGCGTCGACGATCACACTATAGCCAGCCTGTAGAACACGGAATGCGATTTGAAGCAGGTGGTCATAGACGGCGTGCCGGGCCTCAAGCGTATAGTGCGTCGCGTCCAGGCGAGCATTTGCCGCGATCGTGGACTCCAGACGCTTGCGTTCAACGTCGCTCGACAAATACACCGCACCGCTTAATTCGGCCAGCGCGCGACCGGCGACGGATTTGCCCGAGCCAGAAAAACCATGACACAGCAGCAGAACGGGCGGCGGCCTTCGCGTCTCGCCCATAGCGATGCCTATGTAGCATGCGGCATCATGTGCTGCTGCGGCGGCTTTCGGATGCGAGCCGCGTTTGCTGTACAAACAGGCCACAAGCGCTCGAACCAACGCGCGATACACAACATAGAGCGGCATCAGTTCCAGCGCGGCGTAGTCGCCCGTCGCCTCAAGCCACCGGTTGAGCAGGCGGTTGGACAGACGGGCGCCCGCCCGCGTCCGCAGATCCATGACGAGGAATGCAGCGTCGTTGGCGATGTCGATCCAGCGCAGCGCGTCGTCGAAGTCGATGCAATCGAACATCGACACATCGCCGCGCCAACGCATCACGTTGTCGAGGTGCAAATCGCCATGGCAGGCGCGCACGAGACCATTCGCCCGGCGTCCGTCTATCGCGCCCGCGCGTTGCGCAAGTTGCTGTTCGCACCAGGCGGCGGTTTCACGCAGCCCCGGCTCCGCGCAGTCGGCCTGAAGGGCTGCAATAACTGAGTCGATCTGCGCCTTGAGTAGCGCGGCGCTGCCGTATCGTGCGAGCGGCGCGACTCGCGGCGCGTGCCGATGCCAGGTGGCAAGTCGATGTGCCGCGCGATCGACTTCGCGCGGCCCCAGCGCTCCGCTTCGCGCGAGGCTGGAAAAGAGCCCGGATTCGTCGAACCGACGCATCTTGACTGCGTGCTCGACTCCGTGGCCGCTCGATTCGAGCGTAAACGTTCGCCCGCGCCGCGTGATCGGGAGCACGCCCAGATAAAGTCCCCGCGCAAGCGGTCTGTTCAGCCGCAACTGCGCTTCGCAGCAATGTCGGCGCGTTTCTGACGCCGTGAAATCCGCGAATCCGGGCGCGACGGGCTTGATGATCTTGTAAGCAAAGCGGCCCGCGAGATAGACGATGGAGATATGCGTTTCTATTCTGACCACCCTTGCGGCCGGATGCCGATAGGTGCCCGATCGTTGCATGGCGGCGTCGACGCCGCGCACCTGACGTCGCGCGGCGCGAATACGGTTTTCGCCATGCAGTGTGCCCGTCTCCGTCGAATGGCCGCGCAATCTGGCAGGGCTGTGTCTGACAGGTACTCTCACGCCTGCCTCCTGCTACGGTTTGTGCTGGTTTTGTCCGGTCGTGTGCGGACCTTCGACGCTGCCTCTTCGACGTCACGCCAGAAACTGCACAAAGCCGGATGCACGGCATCGCGCCAGCGGGTCCCCGTGAAAAGGTCATAGTGATTGCACGCAGGAACGGTTATCTGCCGGTCGAGCGGTGCCATTGAAGCACCGCACAACGCGTGCGCGCAGTGCGTCTGGCCGGCGCCCGTGATGTCGTCGAGTTCGGCTTCCACGGTGCATAACGGCATGCGGCGCAGTGCGTCCGGTTCAACGTGCCTGCCTCGAACCCACCATGCATTGCGCGGCAGCAAATGCTCCTGGAAGACGATTCGAAGGATGTCGAGGAAGTAGCGTTCCGCCATGTCGAGTACAGCGGCATATTCGCTCAATGCTCGCAGCGCCAGGGTGGCGGCGCGCGTGTCGCCTGCCAGCCAGTGCGCCCAGTAAGCTGATTCGAGACGGACGTGGCGTTCTGGATGCGCCGCGAAGATGGCGCCCTGCTGGATAAAGCCAGGATAGACGCGTCGTCCTGCACCGCGATACGGCGGTGGAACGATGTCGATCACATGATCGCGAAACCATGTCAGCGTATGCGACGTAGCGAACCGGTCGATGACGGTCGGACTGATCCGGGTATCGATGGGCCCGCCGAGCAGCGACAAGCTGGCGTAGGGCACCGTCCGCGCATTCGCGAGCAACGCTGTGGCCGCGAGTGCGGGTACGGTTGCCTGGCACACGGCGAGGACGTGTACCGGCGGTCCGTGGGCGTGGGCCACGCCTATGAAACGTTCGAGAGCAAGGACATAGTCGTCGAGCGAAAGAGGGCCTGATTCTGGCGGCACATCACGCGCGTCGGCCCAGTCTGACACGAACACGTCGCGTTCCTCGAGCAACGTTTCGGCAGTTTCGCGCAACATCACGGCGTGATGGCCCGCAAGCGGTGCGCAAAGCATGACGGGCCATTGGGTGGCGGAATGGGGCGCAGCACAGTTGCGCGTGAACTTGCGCAGCACGCCGGTCGGCAATGAATCGACAACCGTTTCTTCGATGTCGATCCCGTTTCCACGGCTCGACACCGAGTGAATTCCGAACGGCGGTGCTTGCCGGTATGCAGACATCGACCTGAGCAGCCAGTGACGGAAGGCGTTGACGACATCAGCGGGACTTTCCCCGGACGATGGCGCCGTGATATTCCAGAGCTGCGTTCTATCGGCAATCGTGCGAACGAGGCGCCGCTGTGCATCGATGAAGGCGTACCACATCATCAGCTCCGTCTGCCGTCATTACGCAGAAAACGCTGCCACCCGTTCGGAACGCATCCTCATGGCGGGCGATTCGTGCCTGAATAGCCTGCGGGGCGGCATCGCTCGATCGCAGCCAGGTTTCAGTCGATCCTATCGCACTTTGCATTGCACTCGTGTTTTCAGCCGGGCGATCGATAGGATCACGCTGCGGCCCCCAAGGTCCGAGCGTGACCTTGACGGCTTCGGCGAGCGCATTCGCGCCGTTGAGCAGGGGTGACACGGCAAACCTCCGCGGGCGTTGGCCGATAGCGCATTGGATGCGCAACGGTAGTGGACTGTCTGCCTATTTAAGTCGCCGTGAGCGGCAACCCGATTGATCTGCATCAACCGGTCGGGGGCGATGGCGGCAGAACATCATGAAACCGGACATGCCAATCCTCGTTGTTTCCGAGAGACCATGATGCCCACGCAGCGTCCTTTGCGCGATGCGCGCAAATTGCCCCGTTGGTTTCGACCTGGGCAGTATCGCGTTCACGATGTTCTTTCGTGACGGTCGTCGTATTGCAGTTCACGACGACAGAAATCGCTTATAGCGACTTTCAGCATCCCGTCGCGGGCGAGCAGGTCGCCGATCTGGAGGTGGCGCCCACGCGTATCACGGGTACGCATCGAGATGCCAGGCGCGGCTTCGCGATTGCCGGCGTCCGACGCAGCCGTCCCGACGCGCATCTCGACGGTTGCGATGCCGGCCGCAACGGAAGCCAGACGAATCTACGGAGAACTAGAAACGGGCCTCATTCCCAAGCCCGTTTCCGTGTTAGCGCAACGTGAACATTCCAGCAGGCCCGGACGCCGCGCCGCGCTGCGCTGGCCGGTAATGGAGGACGACGTCAATCCGCGAGAGAGGTCAGTGTCGTGCCCGGCGCGCCGATTGTTTGCGCAAGAACAGGCAGTTCGTCTTCGTTCAGCTTTAACGCGTCGCTCAGCAGACGATGATTGATCCACCCGCGCACGACGCAGCCAAGCCCTTCGGACGCGCAGTACAGCGCGACGTTCTGCGCCATTGCGCCTGCCGCGACAGCCGAGAAGATATCGCGCTGCTGAGGGGGCATCTCCAGCAGACGCGACATGTTGACTACGTAGACCAGGTCCAGCGGCGCAGTGCCGACGAAGTCCTGATAGCCGGTCAGGTTGCGCGCATCGCTGGCATGTTTCAGCACGAGCCGATGCTCAGGTGCATCGTATCGGTACACACCTTGCGGCAGCACGGCGTAGAGGTCGATTTCGTTGAATGCGTGCGCCGATGGTGCGGTACGACCACCTTGGCGCGGCCGATTGATGCCGTCGGCGGCCCACAGCAGCGCGCCGAGTGTAGCGGATGTCAGCGGCGCGTCGGAGAACTCGCGCGTGCTGCCGCGTAGCGCGAGGGCTCTCATCAGCGGCGCCCCTGAGGACATGTCGGGTTTCGGCAATTCAATAACGGCCGGGGTGTCGCCCCGCGCGGGAGCCGGCGCACGACCGTGCGCGGGTTCGTAAGTCAGCAGCTGTCTGTCGGTCATGATCGACTCCTTCGTGGATGGGTCGATGCATTCGCATCGGCGTAGGTGTGTCGCTTCCAGGATAGAGGTGACCCGAAGTACGGCTGTTGACTTCAGTCAATCGCATCGCGATGGAGATTGTGGGGCTCATCGCCGAACGCGGTAACAGGACCGATCAAACGCAAGTACACCCTTGCAATCAGGAAGCCTGTCATGTGCCGTCGCCTTCCGCCGCGCGGGCCCGCGGCTCGGACCCGTATCCGGCAAGCGCCGGGAAGACTCGCATTCTTGATCTGTATCAGTCCCATCGTCGGTCTGCGGAGAGATGCTTCCGTGTGGTGGCGCCGGCCACGATTCACATCGAGGAGATGCGTGATGAAATCAGACCGCCAGTTGAGGAAGGAAGTCGAGGATGAACTTGATTGGGACCCCGCCGTAACCGCAACCGACATCGGCGTGGAGGTGACGGATCGTGTAGTCACGCTGTCCGGCCATCCTCCAAGCTACGCCGAGAAGCTTGCCGCCGAAAAGGCGGCGCATCGCGTGGCGGGCGTGAAGGCTGTCGTCGTGGACATGCAGGTACGGCTGCCGCAGAAGGACGAACGTACCGATGAAGACATCGCCAGCGCCGTACACGATATCGTGCACTGGACAGTCGGGTTGCCGGACGATTCCGTGAAGGTTCAGGTCGAAAAAGGCTGGGTCACGCTGACGGGCACGGTGGACTGGGCGTATCAGGCCCACATCGTCGCGCGTGCGATAAGCCATATGCGTGGCGTGCGCGGCGTCAGCAATCGTGTCGAGGTGCGTGGCCATGTCGCACCGCATGATATCGGCGCGCAGATCGCACAGGCCATGCAGCGCCACGCGGACCGTGAAGTCAAGCATATCGGGATCGAAGTCAAGGATGGGACTGTCACCCTGACGGGCAAAGTCGGCTCGTACGCTGAGCGCGCCGTCGCGAGGGGAGCCGCTTGGAGCGCGCCGGGCGTGCGAGCCGTGGTCGACGATCTCGTTGTCGAATGACATGACATGCCACCTCTCCCGCCGCTGCGCCTCTTCGTGGCCCTCAACGGCGAAGGCAAAGGAGCCTGCGATGACTTTATCGGGAAACGTGCAGGAAGGAGCATGGTCCGTGAACGTGCAGACAGAACCGGTCGAAGACGGCGGATATCGATCGACCATTCAGGTCCGGCATTCGTCGCCGGAAGGCGATTTCGAACGCACCTTTTTGCAGGGCAAAAAGTTTGGCACGGAACGCGATGCCGTGCTGGACGCCCTGCGTGAAGGCATGACGTGGATAGAACTGAAGATGGCACGGACCATCAAGGTGTAAAGCGGAATCTGCTTCCAGCAGCTTCACGCATCTCAATTGTTCGAGTCCGTGCACGCGCAGCGTCGGCACGGATGACTAGCCGGATCGACCGAACGACGATGGCAACGCTTCCTCTCACGCTCGAACCCATGCCGGAACGCGCGGCTCGACTCGCGACGCTCACGTCGGGGACTCACTCTCCCCGTGGCATTGGGCCGGGTCACGCCCAGAGCGGTTGTCGCGGTGAAGGCCGTCCCCACCCCATGCTTTCGCGCGACGCGCTTGACCGCGCGGCGCATGCCGGCGTCGCTGCCTTGACGGGCGGCCTGTCGCCGGCATCCGTGGCGCTCGCCTTCATGGATTGGGCGTTGCACATGGCAGTCGCGCCTGGAAGGATGCTGGAGTTGTCGACCGAGGCCGTATTGGCGAGCACGCAGATTGCACAGGGTGCAATGCGCGAATGTGTGGACCGGCCAAAGCATGGACATGTGCCCGAGGACCCGCGCTTCACGGACGACGCCTGGACCACCTGGCCGTTTCATGCGTATCGCGACGGATTTCTCCGACTCCAGCATTGGTGGGAGTCGGCTTCAACCGCGATACCGGGCGTCGAAAGACATCACGAAGAACTGGTGCGCTTCCTGGTTCGCCAATGGCTGGATGCGTGCTCACCCAGCAACTTTGTCGCCACCAATCCAGAAGTGCAGCGGGCGGCGTGGTCGAGCGGCGGGACGAGCTTCGTCACGGGCGCATTGCACTGGCTTGCTGACCTGCGCGATCTCGTGCATGGCCGTTCTGACGATGAGCACGCATACCCTTCGGAATGGCTGCCAGGCAAACAGGTTGCGATCACTCCGGGCAAGGTCATCTGGCGCAACGAGTTGTGCGAATTGCTGCAGTACGCACCCACGACACCAACAGTGGCGAAAGAGCCAATCCTGATCGTGCCGTCGTGGATCATGAAGTACTACATTCTCGATCTTCAGCCGCACGATTCGTTGATCCGCTATCTCGTCGACGCGGGCTACACCGTCTACACGATTTCGTGGCGCAATCCCCGTGAGGCGTTCCGTGACGTCGGACTGGAAGCGTATCTGCAGGAAGGAATCCTCGCGGCCCTTGCGCAAGTGCGCGAGCGTGACGCGCAGCCGGTGCACGTGGTGGGCTATTGCCTCGGCGGGACCTTGCTCGCCATCGCGGCGGCCGCGCTCTTTCGCGACGGCAGGGGCGACGAGGTGAAAACCATGACGCTGCTCGCCGCGCAGACGGACTTCACCGAACCTGGCGAACTCGGCCTTTTCATCGACGCCAGCGAACTCGCGGCACTCGATGCGTTGATGTGGCGTCAGGGTTATCTCGACGGCTCACAGATGTCGGCGGCATTCCAGTTGCTCAAGGCGCGGGATCTGATCTGGTCGCGGATGATGAGCGAATATCTGCTTGGCCGTCGTTCGCAACCAAACGACCTGATCGCGTGGAACGCCGATACGACGCGCCTGCCGTACCGGATGCACAGCGAGTACCTGACCTCGCTCTTTCTCAACAACGATCTCGCGGAAGGGCATTACTGCGTCGATGGACGGCCTGTTGCACTGTCCGACATCGAAGCGCCGATGTTCGTCGTCGGCACCGAGCGCGATCATGTCTCCCCGTGGCGCTCCGTCTACAAGCTTCACCTGCTCACACACAACGAGCTGACGTTTCTTCTGACGGCGGGCGGGCACAACGCCGGCATCGTCTCGCAGCCGGGCCACCCGGACCGCTATTACCGTTGCGCAACGAGAGCGGCGGGCGAGCCGTATCGCGGCCGACAGGAGTTCCTCTCAGCCAATGAGCCTGTCGACGGCTCGTGGTGGCCGAAGTGGAATCAATGGCTGCGCGACCATTCGGGCGGTGAGGTCGTCGGGCGCGAGATCGCCAATAGCCTGGAAGACGCGCCGGGCACGTACGTGTTCGAAAGATAGCTGCGCAGTTTCGGAGCCCGAGGGCGCGTTTCTCAGTCTGTATTTGTTGGCTCGCAGTGCGTGACGCTCCGACTTCGGGTGCTGTTCGTCAGCCTGGACTGGGACGGCACTGCTGCTGCACAAACGGCAATTGCGGCTGAGGCCTGCTCGCTGGCGTGGAAACGGCCGGTTGACAATCAGGAAGCGAAAGCGAACCGTTCGCCGGCGAGAAAGACGCCGTAGCGCGCACGCCGTCGTGCCTGCTCCACTATCAGGCCAGAGCCGCCATTGTTCCCCGGTCGCGCACCAGCAAGACGGGCGTATCGGCAAGTCGCACAGTGCGGGCCGCGACGCTGCCGACAAGCCAGCGCTCGAAGCCGCGCCGGCCATGCGTGCCGAGAACGAGCAGGTCGCCTTTCCAGTCCTGAACGTCACGGACGATTGCGTGAGGAATATCGTCGTGGCTCTTGTGCGTTTTGAGCAGTGCCGTCTCCGTGTAGCGCCCCTGCTCGGCGCAGAGTCGCGCTGCACGATCGAGTGCTGTGCAACCCTCTTCGAGATAGGCGCTTTCCAGGACGTGGATGACATCGCCATCCATCACGTTGCTCGCACGATCCACGACAAAGACCGCGCGCAATCGGCTGTCAGGCGTCGTGAGTTGCAGACCGGTGCGCAACGCGACGATTGAACAGGCGCTGCCGTCCAGCGCGAAGACTATACGTTGGGCGGGATTGTCGGTTGGCACGCGGCTGTCCTCGGGAACCAGCAGCAACGAGCAGCTTGCGCGGCGCGCGACCGGTTCGGACACAGTGCCTTCCACCCAGCGCAGCAGACCTTGATGGTTTCGCATGCCCATCACGATCAGGTCCGCATGCCACTCCGAGGCGGCAGTGAGCAAAGCATCCGCCGTATTTCCGCGGTGGATGGACAGGTCGATGAGGCCGAATTCCAGCTGCGTCCCGGCAAACATGGTCTCGATCCTCGCGAGCGCGGCGCGCGCATCTCCCACGATTTCATCTCTTGCGCACGCGAGAGTGTCCCGTGCGGTTGAGCCGAGTGGAATCAGCGTTCGCGGGTTTTGCGCAACGGTCACCACCCGGATCGTTGCCCGCCCGGCGAACTGGGCCTTCGCGTATTCGGCCGCGCGTGTCGTCGCTTCGGAGTCGTCGACCGCCAGCATCACGCGCTGGAACGCGCGGCCGGCGGCTGACTCTAGGCTGGATGCTTGCGCCATGGTGATTCTCCGTATCGGACGAGAGGGCGTCGTATGGATTCTCCGTTGAAAAGAGTGCTTCCGATTGATCATTGTCAATTGACCGTGAACACGGTTTTATTGTTCGGCCAATCGTCCCGTGGCGACCTGGTTGACTTCGATCAATCGCGCGGGATGCGGGCGGATTAGTCTGACCGTGTGCTGGGCGTTCATTTCTCGAACGAAAGCACTTCAGGAGGGCGGATGCCATGAAATCGGACAGTCAACTGCGTCGCGAAGCGGAGGAAGAGCTCGCCAACAATCCGGCTATCGATGCGAACCGGATTGGCGTGGCTGTCGCGGATGGCATCGTCACACTCAGCGGACACGTTCCGGACTATGCGCAAAAGGTCGCGGCCGAACGATCGGTGCTGCGGATCGCTGGCGTGGTCGCGATGGTTGCGCATATCACCGTGACGCTGCGTGAGACGGATCAAAAGACCGATGAAGACATCGCATTGAGCGTGCGAGCCGTGCTCGACTGGATTTCGGGCCTCGAAGAAGACGCCATCAGGATCAAGGTAGAGCAAGGATGGGTGACATTGACCGGTAACGTCAGGGACGGCTACCGCAGCCATATTGCAGAGAAACATATCGTGCATCTGCGAGGGGTCAAGGGCATTACGAACAACATCCGGATTTCGGGTTCGGCTTCGCCGACAGATATCGAATACAACATCCGCAAGGCGATCCAGCGTCATACGGATCGCGAACTGAAGCATCTCGACGTCCAGGTCGATGGAGGCAACGTCACGCTTTCCGGGCATCTCAGCTCGACAGTGGAACGCGCGATCGTGTGGGGCGCTGCCCGCGCAACGGCGGGTGTCAAAGCCGTCGTTGATCGTCTTGTTATTGGTTGATGCAACACCGCGCGCGCGGCCGGCGGAATCCGCGGGAATCGTCGCGGTATCGATGATATGAAGGGCAATGATAGGAGACGGATATGAACTGGCTGACGGAATACTTTGCTCAAGGCACTCGCACCTTGAACTTGTCCTTGTGGGCCTATCCGCCTGCTGTCATGGGTCCCGACGGTCCGATCGTTCAGTCTGCCGCATTGTGCGCCCGGTATCCAGGTGTCGAACTCGTGTTTTCGCCTGCGGGCAAAGTCCGGCATGGCGATCGGACTTACGAGCTTCCGGCACGATACGACAGCATGGGTTCGGCCAAACAGCCGGTTTCGGCAGCGGCGAAAGACCAAGCGAGCTTCTTTCGCGAGGTTTCCATATTCGCCCCATCGCATCTGAATGGCGAAGCCGTCATCGTGATCAACCATGCGTTCTCATTCGCACCGCAATTTGCTGCCGACGGTACGCCCGGTTTCGTCGGGATTGCCATGCCAGACTCAGATGAGTATTTCCGCACCGGCCAGATGAAGCTTCCATGGATGTTCGCGGGGTATCTCAGTATCTGAACAAGGCAGACGTAGACACGGGTAGGTCACAAGCGAGGAGGAGCCCATGAGAAGGACTGAAGCGGAGGTCGTCTGGTTCGACGCTTTGCGCCGTTCAGACGTGGCGACCGTGGGCGGCAAAAATGCGTCGCTGGGGGAGATGGTGGGCTGCCTCGCCGTCAAGGGCATAAGTGTTCCGCCTGGCTTTGCGACGACAGCCGATGCGTACTGGCAATTCATCGACGCGAACGGGCTGCGCGAAAGTATCTCGGCGGTGCTCGCGGAATTCCGTGCTAACCGGCGCTCACTCGTCGATACGGGGGAAACGATCCGACGCCGCATTCTTCGGGGAGAATGGCCCGCCAGCACGACGCGCGCTATCTGTGACGCGTATGCAGACCTTGGCCGTCGCGTCGGTGTCGACAATCCGGACGTCGCCGTGCGCTCGAGTGCGACGGCCGAAGACTTGCCCGACGCGAGCTTCGCGGGCCAGCAGGAGACCCTGCTCGCCATTCATGGCGCGGCTGCATTGATGGATGCGTGCCGCCGCTGCTATGCATCGCTATTCACGGATCGCGCGATCAGTTATCGGGAGGCACGAGGCTTCGATCACATGAAAGTTGCGCTCTCGGTCGGCGTGCAACAAATGGTGCGCTCGGACCTTGGTGGGGCGGGCGTGGCATTTTCGATCGATACTGAAACAGGCTTCGACAAGATTGTCCTGATCAGCGCCGCATGGGGGCTCGGCGAGAACGTCGTGCAAGGCGCCGTCGATCCAGACGAATATGAGGTATTCAAACCGCTTTTGCACAACCCGGCGCTTGCGCCGATTGTCGGCAAGAAGCGCGGCAGCAAGCTGAAAAAAATGGTGTACGCAAAAGGCGGCGCGCATCCGACGAAGAACGTGCCGACTTCGAAAGCCGAGCGCGCTGCGTTCGTACTGTCCGACTGCGACGTGCTGACCATTGCACGATGGGCGTGCGAAATCGAATCGCACTACGGGCAACCGATGGACATCGAATGGGCAAAGGACGGACTCACAGGCAGCATCTTCATTGTTCAGGCACGGCCCGAGACCGTCCAGTCACGGCGCGAGGCAACCGCCATCAAGACTTTCCGGCTGGAGTCGGCGGGACGCGAACTCGTTACAGGAGTCAGCGTCGGGCAGGCGATCGCTACCGGGAACGTGTGCGTCATCGACAGTCCTGTCGAGCGGGATCGCTTCATCGAAGGCTCCGTTCTGGTGACAGCGGCAACGGACCCCGACTGGGTGCCCGTGATGCGGCGCGCCGCGGGCATTGTGACGGACCACGGCGGCCGCACGTCGCACGCGGCCATTGTGAGCCGCGAACTCGGCCTGCCGGCCATCGTCGGCACGGGCAACGCCACGCGGGTGTTGCACGACGAGCAGGAAGTGACGGTGTCCTGCGCGCAAGGCGAAGTCGGGCACGTATTCGAAGGCATCGCGCAGTACCGGGTCGAGGAGATCGACTTTTCGGCTATCCCGCGTACCCGCACCCAGGTCATGCTGAATCTCGCCAACCCCGACGCCGCGCTGCGCTGGTGGCGCATGCCGGCGGACGGCATCGGACTGGCGAGGATGGAGTTCGTCATCAGCAATCACATCAAGATTCACCCGATGGCGCTTGCCTGCTTTGACCAGTTGAAGGACGCTGAAGCGGCCCGGACGATCGTCGCGATGACGGAAGGATACCGCGACAAGACGGAATACTTCGTCGACCGGCTCGCCTGCGGACTGGGCCGCATAGCGGCCGTGTGTTATCCGCGGCCCGTGGTGGTTCGGCTAAGCGACTTCAAGACAAACGAGTATGCGCATCTGACAGGAGGCCGGGCGTTCGAGCCGGTCGAGGAAAACCCGATGCTCGGCTTTCGCGGCGCATCGCGCTACTACTCGCCGCGCTATGGTCCCGGCTTTGCACTCGAATGCCGCGCGCTGCGGCGTTTGCGCGTGGAAATGGGCCTCGACAACGTGATTGTCATGGTGCCGTTCTGCCGGACACCGGACGAGGCCGATCGTGTCCTCGACGCGATGGCGGCCAATGGGCTCAGGCGCGGAGCAGACGGATTGCAGGTCTATGTGATGTGCGAAATTCCGTCGAACGTGATTCTGGCCGACGCATTTGCGCAACGATTCGACGGCTTCTCGATCGGCAGCAACGATCTGACGCAACTCACGCTGGGCGTCGACCGCGACTCCGCGGAACTGGCATCGCTGTTCGACGAGCGTAACGAAGCCGTGCGGTGGATGATTCGAGAGGTCATCGAACGGGCACATCGTGCTGGCGCAAAAGTCAGCCTCTGTGGTGAAGCGCCGAGCGCGCATCCCGAGTATGCAGGCTTTCTCGTCGAGTGTGGCATCGACGCCATATCGGTGAGCCCGGACAGTTTTATCGCCGTCAAGCGGCACGTTGCGCAAGCGGAAGCGCGCAATGGTTCGACTGGCGACGGGCCGCGCGGGTCGATGCTTTCTGAAACGGTGCATTAGAGTCCTGCCATGACCGACATTCTCACAGTCACGTTGAATCCCGCCATCGATCTGTCGACGTCCGTCGATCGCATCGTCGATACGCACAAACTGCGATGTGAAGCCGCGCAGCGCGATCCAGGCGGCGGGGGCATTAACGTTGCGCGGGTACTGCATCGCCTCGGCAGCGAATGCGTTGCACTGTTCGTCGCGGGTGGAGCGACGGGCCGCATCTTCAGCGGCTTGCTCAACGGCGAGACACTTCGCACGCACTGTGTCGACATCGAAGGTGAAACGCGAGAGAACTTCTCTGTGATGGAAACGTCGACCCGGCGTGAGTACCGTTTTGTGCTGCCTGGTCCAACGCTCGCGCCCGCGGAGTGGAGTGAATGTCTGCGCAGCGTGTCTGCGAATCTCGGCTCTGCGCGCTTTCTCGTTTTAAGCGGAAGTCTGCCTCCCGGCGCACCGCCGGATGCCTATGCCCAGCTCATCCGTGTTGCCGTTGCTGCGCGCCCGAACATCCGTGTCGCTGTTGACGCATCGGGCCTCACACTTGCGGCAGCCCTCGATTGCGGGCTCGTCGATATCGTCAAGCCGAGTCTGAGCGAACTGAGGGAGTTGACAACACTGCCGCTGAACGACGTGGAAGATCAGATCGATGCGGCACGAATGTTGATCGCGGAACGCAAGGCGAGGATGGTCGCACTCACCCTCGCGGAGAAAGGCGCAGTGCTCGTGACACGTGACGAGACGTGGTTCATGCCTGCGCTGAAAACGGAAGTTCGAAGTGCCATCGGCGCAGGCGACAGCTTCCTCGCCGGGTTGATCTGGGCACTCGACCACGGGGCCGTCGCGAGTGAAGCGCTCGCCTACGCGACCGCGGCTGCCGCCGCGACGATGAAGCAAACGGGTACGCGGCTTTGCGACGCACGCGATGTGGCGCGAGCCTACGCAAAGGGCGAACGTGCTGTACCGGCGCAAGATATCGCACGCTTTCGCATCGTGCATCAGGAACTGATGCCCTCGAAGCAGTGAAGCGCTCTTTTGCGGACGCTTCGATCCTCGCGTAGACCCAGCACGAAGTATCCGCTTCGCGTAAGAACAGGGTAGGCGGCCGCTCGTGAGGCGGCATCGCGCGCATGGACACGACAAATGGCCGCGGTGCACGCGCACAAGCATTGCGTCATGTGATGCCCACGCGGTCCCACGCACGTCCGCTTGCCACTCGTTTTCGCTTCATTGGAATGTGGCGGCGCTGTTCCGTATCTATCTTGATGCTGCATTAACGGCTCGAATCCGCGAGTGGGTTTGAAGAGCGCGTAGGAGCCGATCCATTCCGTCAGCCCAGTCCAAATCGTCGGACAAACCATGTTTTCGTTAAATGGGTCAATGCTGCGTAGCTGAGAAGGATCAGGAGCAGCGCGGGCCAATACGTCCACGGTAATGGTGTGAATCCGAGCATCTTGCCGATGGAGGCGAAAGGCAGGCTGATTCCCGCGACGGCAACTGCGACGCTTGTCGCAATGAGAGCCGAGCTCGCACGACTCTCGACAAAAGGTACTTTGGCCGTGCGAATGATATGGATGATCAGCGTTTGCGTGAGTAGCGATTCGACAAACCAGCCGGTCTGGAACAACGCGGGGTTGTTCCATGCGCCGAATATCTTCAGCATCATGAAGAACGTCGCATAGTCGAACAGCGAACTGACGGGGCCAATCACAAGCATGAACTTCACAATGTTGCCGAGATCCCACCGGCGCGGGACGCTGAGATACTCAGCGTCGACATTATCGGTGGGTATGCTGGTTTGCGAGAAATCGTAAAGCAGGTTGTTGGTAAGGACCTGAATAGGCGCCATAGGCAGAAACGGCAGCATGATGCTCGCGCCAAGCACACTGAACATGTTGCCGAAGTTCGAGCTTGCGCCCATCTTGATGTACTTGGTGATATTGCCGAATACCTTCCGGCCTTCGAGAACCCCATCGCCAAGCACTGCAAGGCTTTTTTCGAGCAGGATGATGTCGGCCGAATCTTTTGCGATGTCGACGGCACTATCCACCGACATACCTACGTCCGATGCCTTGAGGGCGGGCCCGTCGTTGATGCCGTCGCCGAGGAATCCGACGACATGACCCTTGCCATGCAAGGCATCGACGATGGATGCCTTTTGCGAAGGCGAGACTTTGGCGAACACGCACTCCTTTTCGGCCAGCTCCGCGAATTCGGCTGGAGTCAGTGCCTCGAGCTCCTTGCCGAGCACGATCCGGTCCACTTCGATCCCAACGTCGTGACAGATCTTTCGGGTGACTCTGTCGTTGTCGCCCGTCAGGATCTTCACCTGCACGCCACTTGCCTTTAGCGCCGCAAGCGCCGCCGCTGCTGTTTCTTTCGGCGGATCGAGGAATGCGATGAATCCTAGTAAGGTCAATTCCCGTTCGTCTGCCACTGTATATGTGGTCTGGTCAGCGGGCATCTCCTTGTAGGCCACTGCGACGACACGAAAGCCATCCGCGTTGAGCGCATCGGTGATTTCTTTGCTCGCCGTGTAGTGACTTTCGTCGAGCGCACCTGTATGGTCATCGATCGCGTAACGCGTGCTGACCGAAAACATTTCTTCGACGGCACCCTTTGAGATCATGATATGCGCGCCATCGTCCCTCGCGAGGACCACCGACATGCGGCGGCGCTCGAAGTCGAAGGGCATCTCGTCGATCTTGGTGAAGCTTTCGTGGGCCTTGAGCTGCTCATGAAGTTCGACATGTTTTAATACGGCGACGTCGAGCAGGTTTTTCAGTCCCGACTGGTGCGCGCTGTTCAGATAGGCATATTCGAGAACCCGATCCGATTCATTGCCGTGAATATCAAGGTGACGCTTCAGAATGATGCGGTCTTGGGTCAGGGTTCCCGTTTTGTCGGTACATAATACGTCGAGCGCACCGAAGTTCTGAATTGCATTCAAGCGCTTCACGATCACCCGTTTGCGCGACATATCGATCGCACCTTTCGCAAGATTGACGGTGACGATCATCGGCAACATCTCGGGCGTGAGTCCGACGCCCACGGCGACCGCGAAAAGAACGGCCTCGAACCAGTTTCCTTTCGTCAGTCCATTGATCACGAAAACGAGGGGAACCATCACCAGAATGAAACGGATCATCAGCCACGTGAACCGGGTGATGCCCCTGTCGAAGCTGGTTTGCACGCGCTGTGACGCAACCACATCGACGATTGCGCCAAAGCTGGTTGTCTGGCCCGTCGATACCACGACTCCGCAGCCCACGCCGCTGATGATTGCGCTGCCCATGAAGCAGAGATTCGACAGCTCGAATTGCGAGTCGACGGGCACCGCGCTGGCGTGCGCATTCTTTTCGCACGGCATCGATTCACCCGTTAGCGCCGATTGATTGACGAACAGGTCGCGTGCAGAAATCAACCGAAGATCGGCGGGCACCATATCTCCGGCGGATAGCAGCACGACGTCGCCCGGCACGATCTGTTCGATGGGAATATCGACGTGGGTCAGACCATCCTGCCCGGTCGGGCGCACGACGGTCGCCGTGGTGCGCACCATTTTGCGGAGCGCGTCTGCGGCCTTGTTCGATCGATGCTCCTGTACGAAGCTAAGCGACGTGCTAAGAAATACCATTACGCCGATCATGATCGCGGCACGCGGATCGCCGAGAACATACGATGCCGTCGCAAGCACCAGGAGCAGCAGATTGAGGGGATTCAGCGTTCTGTTGACGAGCTCGCCGACGAGCGTGTGATGTGTATCGTGGACGACACGGTTCGGGCCACAGGCGCGGAGGCGGCGTCCGGCTTCGTCGGCGGCGAGCCCGCCTGCTGCACTGTTCAGCCGCGCGAGCGCCTCCTCGGTTGACAGTTGAGCATAGTCTTCCAGGGAGGCGGCATCCATGGACCGCTGATGCACTGCGTCACGGGAAGACCGCCAGAGGCGTTCCAAAAGCGTGGGGAATGGTCGCACGTTGCGTGTATCGGCTGTCTGCATTGCGAGGACGCTTTCGAGTCGTAGACAACCAGAGCCTGGCGCACGCGATCCGACAGCGATTGATTTGTGTCAATCAGAATGAGAAGACGGGCCCTCGCCGACAGGCAATGCAAGGGCGCTTAACGCGGCGCGTCTACGCAGCGACCCGTCGAGCATCAGGTTGTACATATCGGCGACGAAACGTTGGAGTGACGACAGCGAGCCCGTTACGCTGTGATAGCGTTCACGTCCGATCAGGCCATCGAGCACCGCCTGCATGCCTGCGCGGCGTGCGATGGCGAGGATAGTGTCGTCGGAAAGCGCGGAGGCCTGCGACTTTGTCGTGTTTTCACAGGCGGCGTTGCAGGCACGCTCGCAACGGCTTGCAGCACGCGCTTGAACGATGGCGACAGAGGATGACATGATCGTTCTCCCCATAGACAGACGCAGACGCAGTGCACATCGGTCCAGGCCGCGCCTGAAGAGACTCGAAATCCATGATTGCAGTATTGACGGTCGCGAGCGCAACCGCTATCAGCGCAGGATGCACATTGGCCAGGGATGCGGCGTTCAGCTATCGGAATTTTCCTGGCGGGCCATGCAAGGCATTTGCACGAGGTCACACGGTCGCTTCACGCGTGTTGTGCCAATGGACGATCGCCTGCCATACGGCTTCAGCCGTCTCACGGAAAACGAACAAGCGCATGTCGTCCTGCGAAATCACGCCCTCGCTTATCATGAAGTCGAAGTCGATTGCGCGCCTCCAGTAAGACTCTCCGACCAGAACAACAGGCAACGGCTTGATTTTTTGCGTTTGAAGCAGCGTCAAGACCTCAAACAGCTCATCGCACGTGCCGAATCCACCGGGAAAGAACACAGCTGCGCGCGCCCGTTCCAGCAAATGAAGCTTGCGGATGGCGAAGTAATGCAGCCTGAAGCACAGTTCGGGCGTGAGATACGGGTTCGGTGCCTGTTCGCGCGGCAAGGAAATATTCAAGCCGATGCTCGGCGCGCCCGAATCGAATGCTCCCCGATTAGCAGCTTCCATAATCCCCGGCCCGCCGCCCGTCACAACCGCAAGCGATGACAGTGCACCGCTGCATTGTGCTGAACCGGCAATACGGCCCAATTCCCGCGCAATGTCGTAGTAGCGGCTTCGTTCAAGTTCAGATTTCGCCGCTTGCAGTGCGTGATGCGCCCGCCGATCACCGGATGCTTCTTGCAGCACGCGCTGGGCGTCCTCGATTCGCTGACGCGCGACAGACGGCGCGGGGATACGGGTGCTGCCGTACACCACAATCGTGTGGTCGATCGCACGGCGCTGCAGTGCCTCCTCCGTCTTCCAGTAGTCGAGTTGCAACCGGACGCCGCACATCTCAGGGCGTCTGAGGAATGCGAGGTCTTCGTCTGCCTGAAGATAGGTCGGACTTTCGATCAGGCCTTGTACACGTGAGGCGAGTTCAGATGGGTAATCAGGAGCGTCTTTCATATGCTCTGCAACGGATAGCAATGACGCACGCGCACGCGGCGAGTGACGGGTTGTATCAAGACTTCGCCACTGGTGTGCCGGATCGGGATCGCGCGAGCGGCATTTGGATAGTGGCCCAGTGGTAAATGGTGTCGGGTGCATGATGAGCCCACCTTCGAAGCGTCCGCTCTGTTTTGCGGTCCCGGGTATCTATTAAGCACGCTCCGTGCGTGGCGCCATTGATGCGCGTCAACGATCCTGGCGAGACCATCGACATCCATTCAGAACCCGTTTCCCGCCTTCGTGACCGAAATTGCCGAATGTCCGATATCTCACCTCGCTTGATATCGATCAACTACAAGGGGCGGCGCTGGCCGAAGATTGAGTTACGCGTTGACGGTTGTTCGAAGGCTGGACGCAGATGCCTGCCGTTCACGCAACCATCATGGAGGAAGCGAGAATGCGCGCAATTGATGTCATGACCACGTCCGTCACGTTTGCACATCCCGATACGACGGTGCAGGAAGCAGCCAGGACGTTGGCCGACAACCACATTAGCGGCATGCCTGTCGTCGATGAAAAAGGCGAGCTGGTCGGCATGATTACGGAGGGCGATCTGCTGCACCGCGCCGAGATCGGCACAGGGGTGGCGAAGCGCGCCTGGTGGCTGGATTTTCTGGCGTCGACTCGCGAACTGGCGAGCGAATATGTCAGGGAGCATTCCCACAAGGTGAGTGATCTGATGACGACGGGAGTCGTCGTCGTCAGCGAAGATACGCCGGTTGGCGAGATCGCGGAGTTGCTCGAACGCCATCGAATCAAGCGCGTGCCGGTGGTAAAGGACGGAAGGGTTACAGGTGTGGTGAGCCGCGCGAATCTGATCCGCGCACTTGCCAGCATCGTTACCGGGCCAGACGCATCGGCGTCGACGGATGATCAGTCGATCCGGGACGGTGTTGTGGCCGCCCTGAAGAACACGCGTTGGTCGCTGCCGCGCGAAAGTATCCTCGTCAAGGATGGCGTCGTGCATCTTTGGGGTGTCGTCACAAGCGATGAAGAGAGCAACGCTATTCGAGTGGCTGCGGAAAACGTGCCCGGAGTGAAAGAGGTGAACAGCCATATGGAGTATCCGGTGGCGCTCCCGGCGATGTAGACACGAGTGAAGCAAACCCTATCGCGATCGAACACGGTGCGATGGCCACCCCGATTCTTTAGCACTCGCTCATCTTCGATCCGATTGGCCGCTCGCACTCGCTCGGTTCGCCACGCCGCACCAGGGGCGGCGGTCCGCCATTTGATCGAGGCCAACAGCGACGGCCAGGACGGCCGTACATTCGACGTAATGGGAAACAGGTCGTGCATGACCGCGGCCTGCCAGGGGAGCAAATGATGAAGGCATCACCCGTGACAGAAGCACCGGCAGCGACGGCCAATGAGATACGTACCATCATCGGGCCCTTCGAAGACGATGTCGTGATGAAGATCATGCGCCTCAAACCCACCGTCGACGACGTGAGCCGAGCCTATTCATGGCTCAGGTCCGACGAGTATCTGCAACGGCACCTCGCACACAACCTGCCTGCACGGGCCGCTGACGTTTTCGGGATTCTCGCGAATGAATATCCGGAGCTCGGCGACCCTGTGCTGTGAAACGCGTTCTGCAGTACTCGCGTGCAGCCGTACAGTCCTTCCCGGCCAGTCGGATAATCAGACACAGTGTCGATGACGGGAGGCGCATATGAGCAGCGCGAGTGCACGCGGCACGGGCGACGACAAGGCGGGGCCGGAAGACAAGGCTTCCGGGGAACACCGCTATCATCTCGCCATGGATATCGAAGGCGAATTCGCCATTTTCACGCTCGACACGCATGGCCAGGTCGAGACATGGAATGCGGCCGCCGAACGCATCACGGGGTATGAGGCGGGGGAAATCCTCGGCGAGCCGTTTTCGGTACTCTATCCGGGCGCGTCGGCTGGCATGCCCGATCCCTCTGACATTCTGGCCAGAGCCGCAGCGACCGGGCAAGCATGTTATGAGGGATGGTATGCGCGGAAGGACGGGACACGGTTCTGGGCGAGCGTGCTGATCGTCGCACAGAGACGTCAGCAGGGCGATCTGGCTGGCTTTGCAGCCGTCACGAACGATTTCTCGCACAGGCATCTGATCGAAGCAAGACTTCGCAGAAGCGAGCAACGTCTGCAGGCGATGATCGACAGCGTCGAAGACTACGCGATCTTCATGTTAAGTCCGACGGGCGAGGTGACTTCCTGGAATACGGGAGCGCAGCGGATAAAAGGCTATTGTGCCGCCGAAATTATCGGTTGCCATTTTTCCGTCTTCTATCCGCCGGAAGCACGGGCGGCGGGTTTGCCCGAACGCATGCTCGAGACTGCGTCCATGCAGGGTCGCTCCGAAGCCGAAGGATGGCGCATCCGGCGCGATGGCTCGCGTTTCTGGGCGGACGCTATTATCACGCCGATTCGCGATGACAAGGGCGCGCTCCAGGGCTTCACGAAAGTGACACGTGACCTGACGGAGCATAAGCGGCTGGAGCAGCTCGAACACCTGGGCGAACTCGCCGTAGCGACCGAGCGGGCGCGGGAAGAGGAGAAGAAGAGGATCGCCCGCGAACTGCATGACGACCTCGGCCAGCAGTTGACCGCCTTGAAGATGAGCGCCGTCGTCCTGCAGCAGGAGGTCGAAGCCGGTCACTACACCTCGGCGACTGCCGCGAAGGCGCGCGGTTTAGTGGGGCAGGCCGACGACACAATGAGTGCGATCCGGCGCATCGCATCGAATCTGCGCCCCACCATGCTGGACGATCTGGGATTGCTGCCCGCCGTCGAGTGGCTGGCGGATGAGTTCGGCAAACGCTACGGGATCAAGGTGAAGACCCAGCTGTCTGTGGGAGAACTGGATTTCAGCGATACCGCCGCGACCGCCATCTTTCGCATCGTTCAGGAGGCGCTGACCAACGTCGCGCGTCATGCATTTGCGACAGAAGTCGTCGTCGCGATCGAGCTTGAAAGCCAGGAATGCGAAGTGCGCATTGATGACAACGGACGCGGCGCCGCTTCAGCGACCGGTAACAAGCCGGACTCGCTGGGCCTGCTCGGCATTCGCGAGCGCGTCCGGCAACTCAATGGTGACGCGTCGTTCGTGAACAGATCGGATGGTGGATTTCGCGTCCAGATCCGGTTACCGATCGATACTATCGTTCGCCGCTGATAATGGCTCCGTCATAGCCCCGTTGATACAAATCAAACGGGTCACGCCGACTTCCTCCTATCGTAACTTTGCCAGCGGCCGCTTTCGTTTCACCTCCCGGCTGTCTGGTGTTGTTGCTGACATTGGAACCCCGCCGGTTGCATAGCCGGAACCCTCGCAAAGGCGACGCCTGGCGGGTCTTTTTCTTCGTATCACCACCTGGCTGCCCCTGTCTTCTCTCGCTGCTCACTACCGCGCAGGACCCGCCAATCGCGACATGGCGCAAGTAGTGCTGTACCGGCTCAATGTTGCACAGAAGCCGGTTGAGCGCACGGAGGCGGAAGCAGCAAGGACAAACCAACCGGAGAGCGAAAAATGGGCTTGCTCAGCGATTTCCTGCTGCACCGGCGGGCACCGTCGGACCCGGACAGCGAGAGCAGGATCGGCGACGCAGTCGCACGCGTGCTTGCAATGAATCCACGACTGAAAAGCGCGCGTCGCCACGAGGCGCGTCTGGCGCAATCGCTCCATACGGCACTCAGCTACACGGACGATCTTGTCGCATCCTTGCCAGCAGTGCGCGATGCCAATGCACAAGCGTGGTCGTCGGACCCGGTGATGCGGTCACTTTTCGCCACGCCTGGCGATCTGGCCCAAGCATTTAGCCGCTCGGAAGCATTACGCGCGCTGTTCGAGCGCGACGCGGGATTGACCGAGGCATATGCGGTGCTGGGCATGGCAATGATCGAGCGGCACATTTTGGGCGTTGCGCTCGAAGGTGATTCCATCCGTCACGACGTGCCGCAAACCACGCTGTGTTTCAGTGACCATCGCGTCAGAATCTGCAGCGGTTCAGAGGAGGGATTACGTGACGAAATCGGATGCAGACTGATCGATCAGCTGGCGTTGGCTGGTTTCGAAAGCCTTGCGGCAAACCGGCGCGATCTGGCAGATCAGTCGAGAACCCTCATCGACAAACGCATTGCCTTGCTTCAAAGCCAGGGCGCGGGCTTACGTGGCGTAGTCGGTGAACCTGCGGCGACCGCGCCGGATGAGTTGGCTCGCATCCAGACAGAGATCGAGAACAACTCACGTGCGCTTGCGCGACTCAGAGTGCCTGAGCAATCGCTCGAACTCGAACTGGAGTGTGTCTGCAACGTGTTCCAGCATCCTGCCGATCATCTGCACATAAAGAGCAGGCATATTCGGATCGATTCCATGAATGTCGTACAAGCGCCGGCTAGCAAGGCAGGGACAGATATCGAATTTCATTTCGCCCGCATTCCAGGCAAGCGGGCCGCGATTCGGTCGTTCGTGCTGGTCAAGTTTCCTCGCCGGGAACTGTTACCCGGCGGGCTCGTCATCGATGCGGCGATGCAGGCTTTGTGAAATGCAACGTCGCTAACCGCCCGGCCGGGGACTCGCAGTCGAGCTGAATGAAGGACGGCCGCCCGGGGCATGGCGCGTTGATGCAGATCATGTATCGGCAGCATGCCACGTCACCTCGACTGCAAGCCCCCCCGAGACATCTAGAGCGGCGCACATCGACTGTTGCCGCGTGAAGGGCGATGATTCGCTGGACGATCGACCAACCAAGACCACTGCCGCTTTCGCCGGTACCCGGAACACGAAAGAAGCGCTCACCCAATCGCCGACGATCCGTATCGGCGAGGCCAGGACCGCTGTCCTCAACCAGCAGAAGCGTTTTGCCGTCATCTGTCGCCGTTCTGATGAACACGGACGCGCCAGGCGGGCTGTAACGGATGGCATTCTCCACGAGGTTGCGAATCAAAGCCGCGAGCAATATTTCGTTGCCGATGACGTGGCAGGGCGTTGCACCGTCGAGTTCTAGCGACTGCCGTTTCGCGATCGCTGTCGGCGCAAGTTCCGCGGCCACCCGTTGCGCAAGTGCGCTCAGATTGACCCGCTTGAATTCGAGGGTGGCGCCGGAATCTAGTCTTGAAAGCACCAGCAACTGGCTAACGAGACGCGTCGCACGGTCACAACCTTCGATGGTGGCGCGTAGCGCGTGCTGACGGAGGCGATCGTCCGTTTCTGCCAACGCGACCTGAGCCTGCGACCTGATTGCCGCGATAGGTGTGCGCAACTCGTGCGCGGCATCGGCAGTGAACCGGCGTTCTGCGTCCCATACCGTCTGGATACGCTCGAATAGCTGGTTGAGCGCTTCGAGCACCGGGGACATTTCGGCAGGCGTTTGCGTCATCATGACGGGAGCCAGATCATCCGGCCCACGCTGGGCAATGCTGCGCCCCAGCTTCTTGAGCGGCATCACGCCTTGTCGCACTGCCCACCAGGTGGCAAGTCCAAGAAGGGGCAGCGCGGCCAACATGGGCCACAATGTTCCGCGCAATACCGCTAGCAGTATGTCCGTGCGCGAATCGATACGCTCACCGACATAAATGCGTGTATCCCTTCCCGTTCCGTGCACGGCGAACACGCGCCACGCATCACCATTAAGTTGCACCGTCGCGAAACCCTGTCCGAACTCGCCATTGACGGAAATCATCGGTTCAGCCGGTGCATTGGCCGAACGCACGACTGTCTTTCCTTCGTGAAAAATCTGGAAAGCAACCTTCGGTGCATAGGGATGCGGAACGCGCGCATCGACCTCGCCATCGTCGTCGTCAATCGATTGTGTCTGCTGGACCACAAGCAGTGCAGCTGCCTGCGCGAGGTGACTGTCGAGCAGTTCGTCGAGTTCCCGGCGGGCGTCACGCCAGATGAACAGCGCAGTGATCAGCCATACGACGACCACGCCGCCAATGACCAGCACCAGCAAACGTCCCTGCAATGAGCGAGGCAGGATCATCACGGAGCGGAACCCTCTCGCATCAGGACGTAGCCGACGCCACGAACTGTTCTGATCAGGTCGCCGCCGAGTTTGGCGCGCAGGCGATGGATGTGCACTTCAACTGCGTTGCTCTCCACTTCTTGACCCCAGCCGTACATGGCCTGCTCCAACTGTTCGCGCGACATGACTCGGTCCGCGTTGAGCATCAGTACGTACAGAAGGTCGTACTCGCGGGTGGAGACGGTGATGCGTTCTCCGTTCCGGTAGACAAGTCTCGCAGCGGGTTCGAGCGTGACGTCCCGCACCTCCAGCCTTTCCTGCGGCTGACCGTGCGCGCGACGCACGAGCGCTCGCAGGCGCGCGGCGAGTTCCAGAAGATCGATGGGCTTGACGACGTAGTCGTCGGCACCGATGTCGAGTCCCCGGACACGATCGAGAACCGTATCGCGTGCAGTCAGCACAAGCACGGGCACGGTCACGCCCGCGTGACGCACCGACGACAGGACGTCGATGCCATCCTTGAGCGGCAGCCCGAGATCGAGAACGGCGGCCGCGTAGGACCGTGTACGCAGTTCGGTCTCGGCAGCCTGGCCGTCGCGAACCCAGTCGACCTGAAACCCTGCTTGCCGAAGCCCCGCGCGAATTCCATCGCCAAGCAACGGATCGTCTTCGACGAGAAGGATACGCATGATGTCCTTAACATTTGAAGGTCGTCACTCTGCATCTTCGCTGGCGGTCTGGTGCGCAGTTGCTGCGGCATTGGGCGTCATCGGCGCGGGTGCGACTTGCCACTGCCACCACCAGAACATCAGCACACTGGCGAGCACAATCGCCGCTACCGTTCGCCATGCGCGTTTGATGCCTTCTTCCGGTTGGCCGAACTTGTATCCACTCAGCATCGCGCCAACCAGATTCTCCCGATGAAGCCAGCTGCTCACGACGACGCCGGCCACATGTACGCCAACCAGCCCAAGCATGATGCTGGCCAACGCCTCGTGCACTTCACCCAGCCAGTTTCCTCCGACATCGTTGAAGATCGCCCAACCGGTGACGGTCACTGCGCATGCCAAAGCCAACATGGCGACGATGACGGCGGCGCCTGCCGGGTTGTGTCCAACATGGCGTTGCGGATGGCCGCGCAATATCCCAACAAGATATCGCCCCACGTACGAAGGGCCGCGAACGAAGCTGGAAAAGCGGGCGTACTTCGTCCCGATCAGCCCCCATGCAAGTCGAAATATCACGAGACCACCCGCCGTGTAGCCTAGCGCGACATGCACGAGCCGCCAATGCTCGCTTTCCGCGGTCAGCCATGCGCCCGCAAAGCAGGCCGCGAACAGCCAGTGGAAGAGCCGTACGGGAGCGTCCCAAACCAGAATACGACGTTGGGTCGTATCGCGGGTGCTCTTGTTATTGCGGTATGCGGATGAAGTGTTCATTGAAGTTTCCTTGTTCTGCACGGGTATGGCAGGCCGCGCAATTCGACGCGCTTCTGATCATCGGACGCTTCCATGTGTCGGCAGGCACTTCTGCGTGCTCTTGCCGGAACCAGCGAGAGCGGGTGATGCGATCTTCGGGCGGAGCAGCGCGCGCGGCCGCTTCTCCCGCCGAAGTTTCGGAGAGCCACGCCGAAATCTGCCTGACGGAGTCGGCATCGAGTGACGCATCGGTGCCGAAATGGTGTTGCAGGTTACCCACAATGCGCTGCCATGACGCGGCAGGGAGCATGTCCCGCGGGTAGGCGATATGGCAGGTCGCGCATTCCTGCCGATACTTTGCGAGCACGTCGACCCGGCTGGGCGTCCCTTCTGATTCGGCCGCGGCGATCGGGGGCATCAAGGTAGCGATAACAGCGGCGACGCAAACGAGATGACGGGGCACGAGCGTGAACTGCATGGGAGTCGCTCCGGGGACGGACTTTCGATAGTGGAGGGAGCCGGCTACGGCTTGAGCGTCAGAAGCCACGCAATCAGATCCGCTTTCTCCGCTGCACTGCACTCGCGTCCGACAACGTCGTTGCAGTTGCGGCGGAACCATTTCTCAACCTTCGAGGCGTCGGTAAAGCGGTCCGGGTTGAACGCCGGAGCCAAAGGTGCGATTGACTTGCCGGTGACGACATGCCTCCCCGTCTGCGTGGGTACCGCGCCGTGGCACGAAGCGCAACGCCACTCATGGCCGTGTGAGGAATTGAAGAACTGTTGCCCGCGCGACGGGGCGGGCTCAGTATTGCCAGACTGCGTGCGGTAAGTGCCGAGAAGTTCTGATGGCGTCGCCGCATTGGCTGTCGCCATTGAGATCACGGCGAAGACCAGCACGAGCACCCCGTACCCGGCCGGCAGCGAATGAAATGATTTGCTCACGAAAATCTCCGTTGGTTGCAGATCATCTTGGGCAACCTTCCTTACCGGAGTCTTAACGCTTAACTCTCTCGATGTGCTCGCGTTGCGGTTGCTGTAACAGGGAATCGGGCCGGCCTATGGCTTGCGATGACTGTTCCTTTCGGATCGCACTGGAAACAGATGCGCTACACGCCCGGCGAGCGCATGCTGGTGAGCGCGCAGCCCCGATCGTGCCGCGCATGGATGAACTCGCCGGAAGATGGCGGCGCTTCGACGAGAATGCCGAACCAGCCGAGCAGATAGGGCTTATCGCGTGGTCTGCAATGCCATGCCGCGCTCGGTCAAGCTTCTGAGTTCGTCGAGTAGACGCGCGGCTGGCCGTGGCAGTATCCCATTGCGGCGCTTAAACGCTGTCAGTGTTCTGGCCGCGCTAATTCCCGGAATTGGCAGAGTCCCCATGATCCCTGCCTTGCTTTCAGCGTCGTACATTGGTTCGGGCATCCAGCTCAGAAACGAGCATTCGGCTACCAGACTTTTAAGCACTGTCACCGACCGCGTCCGGACAGCAATTTCCGGCATGTCGAGGTTGCGGGAGAGGAACGTCTCTCGCATGTGTTCATAAGGGGCTGTACCTTTGGGAGGGATGGCCCATCGCGCGGTCAACGTGTCGGCAAGAGTGAGCTTAGGTTTCTTGCGCAATGGATGGCCGAAAGCCGCTACCACAAAGCTGTTGTCCTCCCATCGGCAGTCAGGCACGGCCACGATCTCGTCGCTGTCATTGATAGCCGTACTTAGAGCGAGGTCGATCTCGTAATTGATGAGCCCCTCGGCGAGGCGGTCCCACACGCCTTCAATTATTTCGACGTGCAAGTTGCCCCATTTCCCTAGGACACGATCGACGGCCAAAGGAAGGAAGTGGGCAGCAAGACTGCCTACTGCTCCCACCTTGATCGTTCCTTTGGCGAGTCCGCGCATCGCGTCGATTTCTTCGCGCGCATTTTCTGCCTCGCGCAATAGAAGCTGAGCATGCGGCAGCAACGCAGCGCCAATGTCCGTCAACTGCATGCCTTTCACGTGCCGCTCAAAGAGCGACGCGCCAACATCTTCCTCCAGGCGCTTGATCGTTCGACTTAGTGCTGGCTGAGTCACATTGAGCAATGCTGCGGCCCTTCCGAGACTACCGGACGACACGATGGCCGTAAAAGCATGCAATTGATGGAGGTTGTAGGTCATGAGTTCGCGCAGGTCAATTCGATGCCGGCAAGCGTCAGACCGCGGAACGCGCCAGGACGCATCTCGGGGTGTTCCCTGAGGACACTGGCCTGCAGCATCGGCCATCAACGCAAGGTGGACCTTTAAAAACTCTTCATAAACAGACACGTACCTAAAAATATGAGAATTTCCACCAGTTCCAGACCTTAACCTGAAGGTAAATGGTTTCGCGCAAAAAAGCAATATTCAAGCATGCCTCCAAATTCCATACTCGTTTTACCGAAGAGCAGACGCTCTTGAACGAAAAAGGAATTGCAATGACAGGCAGCGACAAACAAGGCGAGGGAAGCAGTCCGTCGACACGAGCCACCGTCAGGGACGTCGTCATCGAGCTTGTGCGCGAACTGGGAATGACGTCGATCTTTGCTAACCCTGGATCGACGGAGCTTCCGATGTTTCGGGACTTCCCTGCCGACTTCCGATACGTCCTGGGCTTACAAGAAGCGGCAGTCGTCGGGATGGCCGATGGCTATGCGCAAGCGACCGGAAACGCAGCCTTGGTGAACCTCCATTCCGCGGCCGGCGTCGGCAACGCGATGGGCAACATCTTCACGGCATTCAAGAATCAGACGCCGCTTGTTATTACGGCGGGTCAACAAGCCCGTTCGATCTTGCCCTTCGACCCGTTCCTCTCCGCCGCACAGGCAGTCGAGTTGCCCAAGCCATACGTGAAGTGGGCGATTGAGCCCGCGCGTGCGCAAGACGTGCCGCGTGCACTCGAGCGCGCGTATCACATTGCAATGCAGGAGCCACGCGGGCCTGTCTTCGTTTCGATTCCCGTGGATGACTGGGACCAGCCTGCGGAGTTTCATGAGCGCGCGACTGTCAGCCATTCGGTCCGTCCTGACCCGGAGGCATTGGCGAAACTCGGCGCAGCGCTGGACGCATCGAGAACGCCTGCTCTCGTCGTGGGTGCGGGTGTCGACCGGGCTGGCGCATGGAAGGAAGTTGTTCAACTGGCCGAGAGACATCACGCACGCGTGTTTGTCGCGCCGATGAGCGCTCGTTGTTCGTTCCCCGAGGACCACCGACTCTTCGCGGGATTCCTACCTGCGATGCGTGAAAAGATCGTCTCGCTGCTCGATGGGCACGACGTTATCGCAGTCCTTGGCGCGCCTGCTTTTTCTTACCACGTCGAAGGTACAGGCCCGCACGTGCCTCCCGGCACGGCCCTTTATCAACTCATCGACGACCCCAATGTCGCGGCGTGGACGCCTGCGGGGACTGCCGTGGTCGGTAATGTCCGCCTCGGCGTGCTTGACCTGCTGGCGCGGGCAGCACCTGGCGCTCGCCCTTTGCCTGAGCCTCGGCCCAGGCCACCCCGTGCTGAGGCGTCGCCCGTGATGTCGGTCGCCTTCGCGCTGCAGACCCTGGCTGAGCTTCGCGACCCGAACGACGTTGTCGTTGAAGAGGCACCGAGTTCTCGCCCGGTCATGCAACGGTATCTGCCATTCACAAGGAGCAGTACGTTTTTCACGATGGCTAGCGGCGGTTTGGGCTACGGCATGCCTGCAGCGGTCGGCGTTGCGCTCGCTCTTCCCAGCAGCAGAGTGATTGGACTGATCGGCGACGGCTCGAGCATGTACTCCATCCAGGCGATCTATAGCGCCGTGCAGATGCGTCTGCCCATCACGTTTGTGATTTTGAACAACCAGCGCTACGCCGCGCTTCAAGAGTTTGCGCCGGTGTTTGGCTTCGCTTCCGACGACCCGGTTCAGGGTACCGATCTTCCGGGTCTGGATTTCGTGTCGCTTGCCCAAGGCATGGGTTGCAAAGGTCTCCGTGTCACGGACGCCGCGGAGCTTGCTGAGAAGTTGAAGCAAGCCCTCGAGGCGGGCGAGCCGCGTCTTGTAGAGGTCGTGGTTGCCTGACGGACCTCGTTCGAAAAAAGAGAAACATACGGCGGAGACTATGAAGACAATTTTGATGCTCATCAACGGAGCGCATGTCGGCGCGAGTAATGGCGCGACATTCCAACGCTCTAACCCCTTGGATCAGGACGTCGCAAGCGTGGCCCCTGCGTGTACGCTTGACGATGTTCGTGACGCAGTGGAGTCAGCTGCTGTCGCGTTTTCTCACTGGTCTCAGTTGGGCCCGACGCGGCGTCGTTCCTATCTCCTTGGCGCGGCGCAAGCGCTCGAAGCAAAGGCGGATGCGTTTGCTTCCGCGATGGCGGCCGAAACGGGCGCTTCGCGCATCTGGGCTGACTTCAACGTGCGATTGGCCGCAGACGGCCTGCGGGAGGCAGCGTCACTGACCACGCACATTTCAGGCGAAGTCATTCCGTCCGACGTACCCGGCAGCCTGGCCATGGCGGTTCGGCAACCGGCAGGCGTATGCCTCGGGATTGCGCCGTGGAATGCGCCTGTCATCCTTGGAGTCCGTGCAGTTGCCCTTCCACTCGCTTGCGGTAACACGGTTGTACTGAAGGGTTCGGAAATCTGCCCGGCGACGCACGCACTCATTGCGGAAGCCTTCATGGATGCAGGGTTGCCCGCAGGCGTCGTCAACTTCGTGACCAACGCGCCCGCTGACGCAGGTCCGGTTGTCGAGGCGCTGATTTCGCATCCGGCTATCCGACGTGTCAATTTCACGGGCTCAACAAAGGTCGGGAAAATCATTGCAGAAAGCTGCGCACGGCATCTCAAACCGTCCGTTCTTGAATTAGGCGGAAAGGCCCCGCTGATCGTGCTCGAGGACGCCGACATCGCGGCAGCCGTCGATGGTGCAGCTTTTGGTGCCTTCGCCAATTCAGGACAAATCTGCATGTCCACCGAGCGCATCATCGTTGATCGGGCAATCGCCGACGAGTTTGTCCTTCAACTTGGTGAAAAGGCTAAAGCGCTGCCGCTCGGCGACCCGCGAAAGGGGCCGGTCGTCCTGGGCTCCGTTGTCGATATGGCGACGGTACAGCGATGCAACGCTTTGATTGATGACGCCCTGCTCAAAGGCGCAACCCTGGTCTGCGGAGGAAGAGCAGACAGCACGCTTATGCCTGCAACGCTCGTCGATAACGTCCGGCCGAACATGCGGATCTACAACGAAGAAACGTTTGGCCCTGTCAAGGCAATCGTGCGCGTTGACGGCGAAGAAGAAGCGATCCGATGCGCTAACGATAACGAATACGGTCTTGCTGCGGCCGTGTTCAGTCGCGACGTCGCGCGCGCGATGCGGGTAGCTAGCCGCATCCAGTCCGGGATTTGCCACGTCAACGGGCCGACCGTCCACGACGAAGCACAGATGCCCTTTGGAGGCGTCAAGGGTAGTGGCTTTGGCCACTTTGGTGGACACGCAGGCATTGCCGCGTTCACCGACCTGCGCTGGATCACTGTGCAAACGTCCCCGCGACACTATCCGTTTTGAGTTGCGCCCCGTCACTCTCGTCAACGCATTCGACAACTCAAGGTAAGACCGCAGCCACGGTCGACATGTCAATTATGGAAATTGCCGTACTCGGTGCAGGAGCGATGGGGTCGTTGTTCGGCGGTCGCCTCGCGGAAGCCGGTCACTCAGTGACGCTGGTCGACATCAATCAACCGCATTTAGAAGCGATTCGTGCGAACGGCCTTTGCGTAGAGACAGATGGCAATACTCGCGCCATCAAGAACATCGCCGCAGTACGACCTGGAGCGACGGACAAAACGCCTGAGTTGCTGTTGGTTTTCACGAAGTCGATGCACACCCGCGTGGCCTTGTCCGGCATTGAGCATCTGCTCGGCGAGACAACCGCCGTGCTCACGCTGCAAAACGGACTGGGAAACGTTGAGGCGATTCGCGACTTCGTGCCACTTTCCAATGTACTCGTTGGCGTCACAACGTGGCCAGCGGACCTCGTCGGGCCTGGCTCGGTGAGTAGTCACGGCGAAGGGAAAATTCAGATGATGAGTGCCGACGGCGAACGCACTTCCAAAGTTGGCGCCGTCGCCGAAGCCCTCCATTCTGCTGGACTGAATTGTCAGGTCGACGACAACGTCTGGGCAGCTATCTGGGAAAAAGTGGCTTTCAACGCCGCTCTCAACAGCATCTGTGCAGTCACTGGAACCACGGTGGACCAGATTGGACTGCTGGAGGACAGTAAGAGCCTGGCACTGACCGTTGCCGCCGAGGTCATCTCAGTGGCGAATGCCAGCGGAATTGCCGCGGATCTGAGCGTGTGCTCGGCAAGCATCGTTCATGCGATTGAGCAGCACCGCGGTCACAAGCCGTCGATGCTGCAAGACGTTCTAGCCGGGCGGAAGACAGAGATCGAAGGCATCAACGGCGCAGTCGTCGATGTGGCCCGCAGTCTCAGCGTGTCTGTTCCGCACACCGAGACATTGGCCAAACTCGTCAGGCTTATTGACGCGCGAAACGCATCAGCCGTTACGCAGTAGATAGCCGCGGACAACGACACAAACAACAAACGTCCGCGTTCATGCATCAAAAGACGCGTCGGTCAGCCACGGCGCAGCGTACCCAGGAGACACCGTCATGAAGATTTATTTTGCTATACCGCCGCGCGACGTCGCAGACCCTGTTGCAATCGACAGACCATCCAAAGCGTGCGCGGAGGCCGTGTAATGAATTCGCAGACCTTCAGCACTTCAAAGACTGCCGACATCGGCAGTCTTCTCGACGACGGACCATTTACGCTCATTCAGAAGTTGATCGTTTGCCTGGCCGCGATGTCGATCGTCATGGATGGCTTCGATGGCCAACTCATCGGTTACGCCATTCCCACGATCATCAAAGAATGGGGCATAACACGCAACGCGTTCGCGCCGGCCGTAGCGGCGGGTCTGGTTGGCATGGGCGTCGGGAGCGCTTGCGCTGGCCTGTTTGCCGACAGATTTGGGCGGCGCTGGGCGCTCATCGGTAGCGTCGTGGTGTTCGGCGCCGCAACCTGTGCCATCGGACTTGCCCAAAACATAACGATGATTGCCGCGCTTCGGTTTATCGCGGGCTTGGGCATCGGCGGAGCGCTTCCGAGTGCCACGACGATGACGGCAGAGTTCACGCCTGCACGTCGCCGCACGCTCGCCGTCACATCGACCATCGTTTGCGTGCCGCTCGGAGGCATGCTTGCTGGATTCTTCGCCGGTGCAGTTTTGCCGACCTTCGGTTGGCGTGGCTTGTTCTTCATCGGTGGCACGATCCCCTTGGCACTTGGCATTCTGCTGTTTTTCGTGTTTCCGGAGTCTCCCCGCTTTCTTGCTCGCAAAGAGCAGCGCTGGACCGAGTTGCACGCGCTCCTCTCGAAAATGTCGCGGCCGGTTAGTGCACAGACGATTTTCATTGACGCCGCCGAGCAAAGGCTCGAGCAACGCGACGGCTTCGGGTCACTTTTTGAGCCGGGTCAGCGACGCAACACCATTGCTATCTGGGGTGCGTTTTTCATGTGTCTGCTGGCAGTCTATGCCGCCTTTAGCTGGCTACCTACCATGCTCGCATCGGAAGGGCTTCCTGTGGCAATTGCGGGTTCGGGCCTGACCGCATACAACCTGGGCGGCGTCTTCGGCGCACTCATCTGCGCCTTGGCCATCACGCGTTTTGGTTCGCGTTGGCCGCTCCTGGTGTGCTGCGCGGGAGGATGTGCGAGCGCCTTTTTCCTACGAGGCGTTGACGTGTCAACTCACACGAGCCTCCTTGTTATCGGTCTGGGCGTCCACGGTCTCTTTGTCAACGCAGTTCAGTCGACGATGTACGCCTTGTGTGCGTATGTTTATCCGACCCGCGTGAGAGCAACCGGCCTCGCTTCGGGGCTCGCGTTTGGACGACTAGGTGCCATTCTTAGCGCATTCGCTGGCGCCATCGTCATCACCGTAGGCGGAGCGACCCTTTATCTCGCGATGCTCGGAGTCGCAATGCTGTTGGTACTGATTTCGCTGTCGGCAGTCAAAAACCATATCCCGGCGCTGCGTCAGAAGCAGCTGGTCACTCAAGTCGTCACTGAGTAACGCGGCAACAGCGACTGGGATGGGCGGCGCTTTCTCGCTCCGCCTACCAGTCGCAATCGCCGCAGCGTTAAGACGGCGCGGTCTGTCGCAACAGGCACCACGTGACCGGCTGCGATTTTGTTCCGGATTGGCTTGTGCATCACGAACTGATTCTGGCAATAAATCGATGTGTTGCTGCCGGTCAAACTGCGGCTGGTCTTCGTCTGAGGTTGGCGCTCGACGGTCACGTGAGGAGCGGTAAGAAACTGCTTTCTTTCCCCGCTTTCCATTTCAATCACGCAAGACGCAATCATGACAAGAGCATTTCCCGGGATCTTCTCCGTCGGTGACTATCGTTCCGAGGCTCGGCGCCGGTTACCAAGGATGGTATTCGACTATCTGGAAGGCGGGGCTGACGACGAGTCCGGCCTGAGGCACAATCGCGCGGCCTTTGACAGGTGGGAATTGCGCCCCCGGCGCCTTATCGATGTGAGCACGCGTGTGCAGTCTACCGAGCTTCTGGGAAGACAAATCTGCTCGCCGCTCGTTATCGCGCCGACCGGTCTCAATAGTGCATTCTGGCCCAACGGAGATCTTTCGCTTGCACGCGCTGCGAGCAAGGCTGGCATTCCGTTCGCACTCTCTACCGCGTCGAATATGTCCATCGAAGAGGTATCGAGGGGCGCGGACGGAGACTTGTGGTTCCAGTTATACGTGGTACACCGGAATCTGGCGAAGAGCCTGGTCAGCCGAGCGCGTGCGGCAAACTATTCGACGTTGATCCTGACCACGGACGTTGCAGTGAATGGGTTCCGGCAGCGTGATCTGCGAAACGGGTTCGCCATGCCATTCAAAGTCACTCCACGAGGCGCTCTCGATGGCATTTCACATCCCCGTTGGCTCTGGTCCTATCTAACGAATGGTATGCCGCAGTTGAAGAACTTCGCGACCGATGACGCGTCCGATACCGCCTCGCAGGCTGCCGTGCTGCGGCGGGAAATGGACGCGAGCTTCGGCTGGGACGACCTCCGCCGCTTGCGCGACGACTGGCCCGGGAAGCTGCTTGTCAAGGGCATAATGACGGCTGAGGATGCCGAACGATGCGTGGAAATCGGCGCCGACGGTGTCATCGTCTCCAATCATGGAGGACGACAGCTTGCGGATCTTGCTGCACCGATCGACGCATTGCCGAGCATTTCCGATGCGACTCCGACCACGGATCTCATTCTGGACAGTGGCATTCGAAGAGGAGCCGATGTGGTAAAGGCGGTCGCATTGGGTGCGACGGCCGTCATGCTCGGACGCGCCACCTTGTATGGGCTCTCCGCGAAAGGTGAGGCCGGTGTGTCTGATGTCATCGCAATGATCAAGGAGGATATCGACCGGACCCTCGCCCTGATCGGGTACAGTTCGATAATGGAGGTCGATCGGAGTTGCGTCGCTCGGCGGCCTGTGTAGCGGAGGAAGCCGCCTGCACATTGACGCGATATTTTGCGCGCGGGAGCGTGCGGTACTGTGCATGACGGCGGCTGTTCCAGCAGGCGGATTGGCATAAATAACTTCACCGTTGCCTGGCAAAGCGAGATTCCGCGGGAGGCCATTCCGGGTCCTCGCGCTGCAACTTTCCTGCGACGAATGCTGGACCGTCCCGTCTCCGTCACGGGCGGCGGGAACGATCGAAAACCCCGGCCGCCCCTAAGGCGTGTAGCGCCTGGTAAGGGCGATAGCGCGGAGGGCGGGTAGGCGGAACCCGCACCGTGTTCAAATGGCAGAGCGCATGACTGGCCCCTATGGGGACGGGATATAGACTCGAGTCGTCGTCGCGTGCACGAAAATGCCGGTTGCGCCGAACGCCGACTTACTTCGACCAGAACATATGTCATCCAGATGTGGACCGTCACGAATACCTGTATCCCCACGCTGGCGTACTACTTCAAACGATGAGTTGCGAACATGTTTAGGCATGCTAAAAGATGGCGGGCTACAAGAACGGCCTCGAGCTCAGGCAATCTGGGGCTTTGTCGCGCCTCGCGGCGTTCGGCTCGCGTCAGCGCGAGCCGTTGACCCTTTTTGAGTGATCGCCGATCTCGCGCCCCGTCCCGAAAAATCGTGTTTCCACGCGAGCATTCGCCCTCAGTGTTGCGCCGAACCGGGCGTGCGAAAGGGCGATTGAAAACACAAGGTGGCCGATTACCTTGACCCGCCCTCTTGCGTTCCATGCCGGTCATCGCGCGGTCGATCGCTTCGTCGAAGTCCGCCATATCGACGGCCTGCTTGTCCGCCTCGGCAGCATGCAGTGCCGCC